>NZ_DJTK01000003.1:9882-50186 GCF_002438225.1 Pseudomonas sp. UBA6310
GACGCGCGGAGGAGTGCTCCGGCCCCTGCCCTTCATAGCCGTGCGGCAGCAGCATGGTCAGCCCGCACAGACGGCCCCACTTGTGCTCGCCACTGGTGATGAACTGGTCGATCACCACTTGCGCGCCGTTGGCAAAATCGCCGAACTGGGCTTCCCAGATCACCAGCGCGCTCGGCGTGGTGGTCGAGTAGCCGTATTCGAACGCCAGGACGGCCTCTTCCGAAAGGAAGGAGTCGTACAGGTCGAAACGCGGCTGGTCCTTGACCAGATGCTGCAGCGGGATATAGGTCCCGGCGTCCTTCTGGTTGTGCAGTACCGCGTGACGGTGCGAGAAGGTGCCACGGCCGATGTCCTGGCCGGTCATGCGAACCGGGTGGCCTTCGAACAACAGGGTCGCGTACGCCATGGTTTCGGCGAAGCCCCAGTTGATCGGCAGCCCACCGGCAGTCATTTTCTGGCGATCTTCGAGGATCTTCGAAACCTGACGCTGAACGACGAACCCTTCCGGTACTTCGAGCAGCTTGTTCGACAGTTCCTGCAGCGTCTTGAGGTCGAAGCGGGTGTCGTGACGCGCGGTCCAGGCGTGGCCCAGATACGGACGCCAGTCGACGAACAGTTCCTTGTTCGGCTCCTTGACCAGGCTTTTCACCACGTGCAGGCCGTTGTCCAGGGCGGTACGGTACTCGTCGATCTTCGCCTGGACGCGCTCGGCATCAAGCACGCCAGCCTGGGTCAGAGTCTCGGCGTACAGCTCGCGCGTAGTGCGCTGCTTGGCGATCTGCTGATACATCAGGGGCTGGGTGCCACTCGGCTCGTCGGCCTCGTTGTGGCCACGACGGCGGTAGCAGACCAGATCGATGACCACGTCACGCTTGAACTGCATGCGATAATCGATCGCCAGTTGGGTGACGAACAGCACCGCTTCCGGATCGTCGCCATTCACGTGCAGGATCGGCGCCTGCACCATCTTCGCCACGTCGGTCGCGTACTCGGTGGAACGCGCGTCCTCCTGACGGCTGATGGTGAAGCCAACCTGGTTGTTGATCACGATGCGAATCGTGCCACCAGTTCTGAAGCCGCGGGTCTGCGACATCTGGAAGGTTTCCATGACCACGCCCTGCCCCGCAACAGCGGCATCACCGTGGATGGTTACCGGAAGCACCTTGTCACCGGAAAGATCGTTGCGACGATCCTGACGGGCACGCACCGAACCCTCGACCACTGGAGAGACGATTTCCAGGTGCGACGGGTTGAACGCCAGTGCGAGATGAACCTCACCGCCGGCGGTCATCACGTTGGACGAAAAGCCCTGGTGATACTTGACGTCGCCGGAGCTCAGGCCCTCGACCTTCTTGCCCTCGAACTCGTCGAACAGGTCGCGCGGGTTCTTGCCGAAGGTATTCACCAGCACGTTAAGGCGGCCACGGTGGGCCATACCGATGACGATTTCCTTGTTGCCGTACGAACCCGAGCGCTGAATGATTTCATCCAGCAGAGGAATCAGGCTCTCGCCACCTTCCAGGCCAAAACGCTTGGTACCCGGATACTTGGTACCCAGGTATTTTTCCAGGCCTTCAGCGGCGGTGAGGCGCTCGAGCAGATGGCTACGCACTTCGGCGGAAAACGCCGGGCGGCCGCGCACGCTCTCCAGACGCTGCTGGAACCACTTGCGCTGCTCGGAATCGACAATGTGGGTGAACTCGGCGCCGATGGTGCGGCAGTAGGTCTGCTGCAGGGCTTCCTGGATTTCACGCAGGGTTGCTTCTTCCTTGCCGATGTAGAGCTCACCGGTACGGAAGGTGGTATCCAGATCGGAATCGGTCAAGCCGTAATGATTGATCGCCAGATCGGCAGGAGTCGCGCGCTGAGCCAAACCCAGCGGGTCAAGCTTGGCAGCCTGGTGGCCACGCATGCGGTAGGCCTGGATCAGACGCAGGACTTCAACCTGCTTCTTCTCATGCTCGCTGCTTACGCTCCCGGCAGATACCGGCTGAGCGCGACGCTGATTCTTGGCGAGCAGAACGAAGTGATCGCGGACCGTAGAGTGCGAGACATCGGTGGCAGCGCTGCCATCGGTCGGCAGCTTCTGGAAATAGGTGCGCCACTCTTCTGGCACAGCGTTGGGATCGTGCAGGTAGAGCTCGTAGAGCTCTTCCACATAGGCAGCGTTACCACCGGAAAGGTGGGCACTGTCCCACATGCGCTGCATTACGCTTTCTTGCATGCTTGGTCACCCTCGGTAAGGGGACACCATCAGCGTGGTCACCGCTCAAGACCGGTCTGGACTACAGCTCAGACAGATCCAAACGGACCTCACAGATAGCCCGGGTACCAGCCCGGATGCCCCTGCTGGTCTTCATATTTTTCGAATAGGGACCACGACTTTTTGGGCTGAGGTCCTGACTAAAACTGCAGTGCCGGCTGAAAACCGGCGCTGCAGGCACTACTGGCGTTGCAGGTATAGCAAATCGTGAATCAGGTCCCGCTTTGCAGAAGCATGTTGCGAACGTGGCCAATTGCCTTGGTCGGGTTGAGACCTTTCGGGCAAACGTTCACGCAGTTCATGATCCCACGGCAGCGGAACACGCTGAACGGATCGTCCATCGCAGCCAGACGCTCTTCGGTCTGGGTATCGCGGCTGTCGGCAAGGAAACGGTAAGCCTGCAGCAGCGCAGCGGGGCCGAGGAACTTGTCGGGGTTCCACCAGAACGAAGGGCAGGACGTCGAGCAGCAAGCGCACAGGATGCACTCGTAAAGGCCATCCAGCTTCTCGCGCTCTTCCGGAGACTGCAGACGCTCGATGGCCGGAGCCGGTGTGTCGTTCTGCAGGTACGGTTTCACCTTCTCGTACTGCTTGTAGAAGATGCTCATGTCGACGACCAGATCACGAATGACTGGCAGACCCGGCAGCGGACGCACCACCAGGGTGTCGCCTTTCACGACCGCGGACAGCGGGGTGATGCACGCCAGGCCGTTCTTGCCGTTGATGTTCATCCCGTCGGAGCCACAAACGCCCTCGCGGCAGGAGCGGCGATAGGAGAAGGTCACGTCCTGTTCCTTGATCAGCGCCAGAACGTCGAGGACCATGATGTCCTTGCCGTCGGTGTCGACCTGGAACTCCTGCATGTGCGGAGAGGCATCCTGCTCGGGGTTGTAGCGATACACACTGACTTTCAACATGGCAGCCACCCTTAGTAAGTCCGAACCTTGGGTTCGAATGGCGGAACGGTCTTCGGCGCGAAGTTCACCGCGCGCTTGGTGACACGCTTGTCACCCGGGAAATACAGCGAGTGGCACAGCCAGTTCTGATCGTCACGATCTTCGAAGTCCTCGCGGGCATGAGCGCCGCGGGATTCTTTGCGCTCTTCGGCGGCGATGGCGGTAGCTTCGGCCACTTCCAGTAGGTTCTGCAGCTCCAGCGCCTCGATGCGCGCGGTGTTGAACGCCTGGCTCTTGTCGGCGATCTTCACGGTGGAGATACGCTCACGCAGGTCGGCCAGCTGGGTAATGCCCTTCTGCATGTACTCGCCGGTGCGGAACACACCGAAGTAGTTCTGCATGCAGTTCTGCAGTTCCTTGCGCAGCGGCGCAACGTCTTCACCCGAAGTGCGTTCGTTGAGGCTGTTGAGGCGGGAAAGCGAGGATTCGAGATCGGTTTCGCTGGCGTTGCGATAATCGATGCCTTCCTTGAGCGCTTTCTCCAGGTGCAGACCCGCGGCGCGGCCGAAGACGACCAGGTCGAGCAGCGAGTTGCCACCCAGACGGTTGGCACCGTGCACCGACACGCAAGCGACCTCGCCCACGGCGAACAGACCCGGAATAACCGTATCGACGCCATTGGCGTCCTGAGTGATCGCCTGACCATGAATGTTGGTGGCAACGCCGCCCATCATGTAGTGGCAGGTCGGAACGACCGGAACCGGAGCGACGACCGGATCGACATGCGCGAAGGTCTTGGACAGTTCGCAGATACCAGGCAGGCGGCTGTGCAGCACCTCCTCGCCAAGGTGATCGAGCTTGAGCATCACGTGGTCGCCATCCGGACCACAACCGTTGCCGGCAATGATTTCCTTGACCATCGAGCGCGCAACAACGTCACGACCAGCGAGGTCCTTGGCATTTGGCGCATAGCGCTCCATGAAGCGCTCGCCGTGCTTGTTGATCAGATAACCGCCTTCACCGCGGCAACCCTCGGTGACCAGCACACCGGCCCCGGCGATACCGGTTGGGTGGAACTGCCACATCTCGATGTCCTGCACCGGCACGCCAGCACGCAGCGCCATACCCACACCGTCGCCGGTATTGATCAGGGCGTTGGTGGTGGAGGCATAGATACGTCCAGCGCCACCGGTGGCAAGCACGGTGGCCTTCGAGCGGATGTAGGCGGTTTCACCGGTTTCGATGCATATGGCGATCACACCGACGATCACGCCGTCCTGGTTTTTCACCAGATCCACGGCATACCACTCATTGAGGAAGGTGGTGTTGTTCTTCAGGTTGGCTTGATACAGCGTGTGGAGCAGCGCGTGACCGGTACGGTCGGCAGCCGCGCAGGTACGAGCCGCCTGGCCGCCCTTGCCGAAGTCCTTGGACTGGCCACCGAACGGGCGCTGATAGATCCGGCCCTGCTCGGTACGGGAGAATGGCAGCCCCATGTGCTCAAGCTCGAACACGGCTTCCGGCCCTACGGAACACATGTACTCGATGGCGTCCTGGTCACCGATGTAGTCGGAGCCCTTGACGGTGTCGTACATGTGCCAGCGCCAATCATCGTTCGGGTCGGCCGAGGCGATGGCACAGGTAATGCCGCCCTGGGCGGAAACGGTGTGCGAGCGAGTCGGAAAAACCTTGGTGACTACTGCTGTCTTGAAACCGGACTGAGCGAGCTGCAGCGCAGCGCGCATGCCGGCACCGCCGCCGCCCACGATAATGGCGTCGAACGAAAGCGTACGAATGTTAGCCATGAATCAGATACCCCAAAGAATCTGCACACCCCAGACGAAGTACGCGAACATCGCAATGCCGCAAACCGCCTGGAACAGGAAACGCACGCTGGTGGCCCATTTGCCGATGGCCATGGCGGTCAGGTAGTCGGTGGAAATCGTCCACATACCAACCCACGCATGAACCCCGAGCGCAACCAGAGCCAGCAGGCTGAAAATGCGCATCCAGTTATGGGAGAACAGACCGTGCCAATCCGCATAGCTCAGATTGGGATGGAAAAGCAGGTAACCAAGCAGAAAAAGAAAATAAGCCGCCAGAACAACGGCAGAAACGCGCTGCGCCATCCAGTCATAGAGACCCGAACGCGAAAAGTTCGTAACGTTAGTTACCATATCCACACCCCCGCCAGAACGATGAGCACCACCGAGACGGCGATGACAATCTTCGAGCCCGCCTTGCCGCCTTCCAGTGTCTCACCAACACCGGTATCCATGACCAAGTGGCGCACGCCGGCCACCAGGTGATACAACAAGGCTGACAGCAGGCCCCAAATCACGAACTTCGCCAGCGGACTGGTCAGGTACATCTTCACGTCGGCGAAGCCTTCCTCGGACGAAAGCGACTTGTCGAGCACGAAAAGCATGACGGCAAGGCCTACGAAAAGGATGACACCGGAGATGCGGTGAAGAATGGACGTATAAGCGGTGATAGGGAGTTTTATGGTCCTAAGATCTAGGTTTACAGGTCGTTGGCTATTCACGGCTGTTTTTTCACGCTGAGGCCCCAACAATCAGGGCAAGTTGTAGGGAAGTGCGCTGGTCAGGTCCCACTACCCAGGGAGTGACAACCCCAGAATACAGGCCTTAAAGCCCTGGCGGTCGGGCATCGAGTATAGACAGTTAGGACACTAATGACAACGCAATCACCTGCCCCAAAGAGCGGATTGCGCTGACCTCACAAAAGGCGTAAATAGCCGATTTTCAAGACCCTTAATCACCCTCAAAGCCGTCTACCGCCTAGCCTCCACGCAAATTGACTTTCGGATTTATCACTCTATAGTGATGCGGGCCCTGCATGGGGGCAGGATGATACCAAGCATAAAATAGGAGGCCTCATGGCTGACAAAAAAGCGCAGTTGATCATCGCAGGCTCTGACCCTGTAGAACTGCCCGTTCTGACCGGCACTGTTGGTCCCGATGTAGTTGACGTACGGGGCCTCACCGCCACGGGTCGTTTCACCTTTGATCCTGGCTTTATGTCCACCGCCTCTTGCGAGTCGAAGATCACCTACATCGACGGCGACAAAGGCATCCTTCTTCATCGCGGCTACCCGATCGAGCAGTTGGCCGAGAAGTCCGACTATCTGGAAACCTGCTACCTGCTGCTAAACGGCGAACTACCAAATGCCGAGCAGAAGGCCCAGTTCGTCGGCACCGTGAAGAACCACACGATGGTTCACGAGCAGTTGAAATCGTTCTTCAACGGTTTCCGTCGTGACGCTCACCCAATGGCGATCATGTGCGGCGTGGTTGGTGCGCTGTCGGCCTTCTATCACGACTCCCTGGACATCAATAATCCCAAGCATCGCGAAATCTCCGCGATCCGCCTGGTTGCCAAGATGCCCACCATCGCCGCCATGGTTTACAAGTACTCCATGGGCCAGCCGATGATGTATCCGCGCAACGATCTGAACTACGCGGAAAACTTCCTGCACATGATGTTCAACACCCCGTGCGAGATCAAACCGATCAGCCCGGTGCTGGCCCGCGCGATGGATCGGATCTTCATCCTACACGCCGACCACGAACAGAACGCTTCCACCTCCACCGTTCGCCTGGCCGGTTCTTCGGGTGCCAACCCGTTCGCCTGTATCGCTGCCGGTATCGCCGCCCTCTGGGGCCCGGCGCATGGGGGCGCCAACGAGGCTGTGCTGGCGATGCTCGACGAGATCGGTGACGTATCGAACATCGACAAGTTCATCGCCAAGGCGAAGGACAAGGACGATCCGTTCAAGCTGATGGGCTTCGGCCACCGCGTCTACAAGAACTTCGATCCACGCGCCAATGTGATGAAGAAGACTTGCGACGAGGTCCTCGCCGAGCTGGGCATCCACGATCCGCAGCTGGAACTGGCGATGAAGCTGGACGAGATCGCGCGCAACGACCCTTACTTCAAGGAGCGCAATCTGTACCCGAACGTCGACTTCTACTCGGGGATCATCCTCAAGGCGATCGGCATTCCGACCAGCATGTTCACGGTGATCTTCGCCCTGGCACGCACCGTGGGCTGGATTTCCCACTGGAAGGAAATGCTTTCCAGCCCGTACAAGATCGGTCGTCCCCGTCAGCTGTATACCGGCTATCCGCAGCGCGACTTCACCGGACTGGACAAGCGCGACTGATATCTGGCGAACACGAAAAAGGCTGCCGAGGCAGCCTTTTTCTTTGCCCGGAAGAAAGGCCTACTTCTTCTCGGCGCGCTCGCGTAGCCCTTTCAGGGTATTGAACGGCGCATCGACCACGAAGCTATTGGCCAGCCACGATGGCACGCTGCCACCCGGCTCGGTCTGTACCTGATAGGTCACTTCCGTCTGGCCCGGGCCTTTGGGCGTCAGCTTCCACAGGCCTTCAACCTTGGCTACGCGTACATAGCCCTTTTCCTCGGGCAGGTAATCGGCCACGCCCTCCAAGGTACGAGTCAGGCTACCGTCGGCTTCCTGTGTAGTCGTGATGTGCAGGATCGAATCACGCGCCGTGACCGGCCACGGAGGCGTGAAGTAGGTGTGGGTCCAGGCCTGGTCGCCCTCCTGCTTGAGCAGCTTCTGCTCCTTGCACTCGAAGATCCACGCGCAGGAACCGCTGACATCCTCCTGCAGCGCACGGATGGTGGCGATGTCCGCCTTGACCGTGGTGACGCCGCGATAAGCCTTGTACTTGGAGCCGGCTACCGGGCTGAGGTAGATGCTGATGCCTGCCTCTTCCTTCTCCAGCTTCCAGTCATCGGCATGAACGATCGTAGGCAGTACGGCTGTGAATCCGCAGACCAGCGCCAGTTGATGCAAAAGCCTCATTTATTTTTCTCCCTATCAAAGACTCGAGCGACTCGACGGCTCATCCGTCGAGCGCACGCTAAGCGGTCGCCTGCTCCAGCCAGCCGAGCAAGCTGATCGCCTCTTCACGGTTGCTCCCGCAAACCGAGGGTTCGGCCTGGAACTGCGAGCACACGGGCGGCCTACCCGGAGCGCCGAACAGCGCGCACAGGTAGTCGACCGAAAGATGGATGCAACGTTCGCCCGCGGGCTTGCCCTGGGGCATGCCTGGAATGGACGAACTTATCGAAGGGGCGATGCAGCAGGCACCGCAACCGGGACGGCATTGCATGGAGACAGGCGACCTCGTAAAACGGGACCAAGGGTTCTACGGGCGGCGATATTACCTGTACGCCACACGGATGGCAGCCATCCAATTGATGGTGGCAAGACTTGGCGGCGCGACGGGCAGGCAGTAGGCTCAGCGGCCGCACATTCCGGAGCTTCGCCGATGCCGATCTGGTTGCAGACTGCTGCCTTGTTGAGCCTTTCCAACATCTTCATGACCTTCGCCTGGTACGGCCACCTGAAGACGCTGCACAGCAAACCATGGTTTATCGCCGCGCTGGTCAGCTGGGGAATCGCGCTGTTCGAGTACATGATCATGGTGCCGGCTAACCGGATCGGTTACACGACGATGTCGGTGGGCCAACTGAAGATCATGCAGGAAGTGATCACGCTGTCGATCTTCGTGCCATTCAGCGTGTTCTACATGCAGCAGCCGCTCAGACTGGACTACCTGTGGGCGGGCCTTTGCCTACTGGGCGCGGTGTACTTCATCTTCCGCGCCTAGGACTCAGTGACGTCGGCGGACGGCCGGGCGGCCGCCCGCATCGCCATCACTTGGTCGGTTTGAGCCGCGCCAGCAGGCTCGAGGTATCCCAGCGGTTGCCGCCCATGGCCTGGACTTCGCCATAGAACTGGTCGACCAGTGCCGTCATCGGCAGCTGCGCGCCGTTGCGACGGGCCTCTTCCAGCAGAATCGAAAGGTCCTTGCGCATCCAGTCGACGGCGAAACCGAAGTCGAACTCGCCGGACAGCATGGTCTTGTGGCGGTTTTCCATCTGCCAGGACTGCGCGGCCCCCTTGCCGATCACCTCCATCACCGCCAGGCCGTCCAACCCGGCCTGCTGCGAGAAGTGCACGGCTTCCGCCAGCCCCTGTACGACACCCGCGATGCAGATCTGGTTGACCATCTTGGTCAGCTGGCCGCTACCCACCTCGCCCATCAGTCGCGACATCCTTGCGTAGCTCTGGATCACCGGCTCGGCGCGCGCGTAGGTCTCTGCCGCGCCACCGACCATTACCGTCAGTACGCCGTTCACCGCGCCCGCCTGGCCGCCGGAAACCGGCGCATCGAGAAAGCCCAGGCCGCGTTCGTTGGCGGCGGCTGCCAGTTCACGCGCGACCGTTGCCGACGCGGTGGTGTGGTCCACCAGCACGCTGCCCGCGGCCATTCCGGCGAAGGCCCCCTCGTCACCGAGGACCACGCCGCGCAGATCATCATCGTTACCGACGCACACCATCACCAGCTCAGCGCCTTCCGCCGCTTCACGGGGGGTGGCGCCGCTGCTGCCGCCATGTTCGGCAACCCACTGTTCTGCCTTGGCCGCCGTGCGGTTGTACACACGCACCTCGTGCCCCTTGCTTGCCAGATGCCCGGCCATGGGATAACCCATGACGCCCAGGCCGATAAAAGCAACTTTCGCCATGACACACCTCTAGATTTGCGGTGTCGAAGCCTAGCACGGCACCCCCGCCGTTCTGAACGCCCGATGAGCACGCCCACCCGATCACTGGAGAAAGCCTATGGGACATTGGCTGGTACTCGACCTGGAAGCCACCACGGAAGAAGGTGGCTGGCCGGTCGAAGAGATGGAAATCATCGAAATCGGCGCCTGCCTGGTGGACGCCAAGGGACGTGAAATCGACCACTTCCAACGCTTCGTGCGTCCGCTCCGCCGCCCATTGCTGACCACGTTCTGCCGCGAACTTACCCAGGTCACGCAAAACGACATAGATGCCGCGCGTCCACTGAACCAGGTCTGGCCCGCCTTCGAGCGCTGGCTGGAGCCGCACCACCCACGACTGCAGGGTTGGGCGAGCTGGGGCGATTACGATCGCCAGCAGCTGCACCTGGAGTGGCAACGTCAGCGACTGGGCAGTCATCTCTCCAGCCTTGCCCATACCGATCTCAAGCGCCACTTCGCCAAGGTCCGTCAACTGAAACGTCCGGTAGGCCTGCATGCCGCGCTGGCGCTCGCCGGCATGAGCTTCCAGGGCCAACAGCATCGGGCCCTCGACGACGCCCGCAATACCGCGCGCCTGCTGCCGCTGGCGTTCGACGGCCGAACGGGATGACGCACCGCAGCGGCTTGGGCATACTGGCCGCCCAATTTGAATCCCCCTTCGAGGAGCCCGCATGTTCAAGGTAAACGAGTACTTCGACGGTACCGTAAAATCCCTTTCCTTCGAGCTGAACCAGGCCCCGGCCACCGTCGGCGTCATGGCGCCCGGCGAGTACGAGTTCGGCACCAGCCAACTTGAAGTCATGCACGTGATCGCCGGTGCGCTGACAGTCAAACTGCCAGGCAGCGATGCCTGGGAAACCTTCGACGCCGGCGCCCGCTTCACCGTACCGGCGAACAGCAAGTTCCAGCTCAAGGTGTCCGTGGACACCGCGTACCTCTGCGAATACCACTGACCCGCCCTCGACCCCGTAACCGGCGGGGTCGCCTCCCTCCCCGCGTCACCGCGCTCATCGAATCCTGAAACGCCGCCCTGTGGCTCCGCGCGTAAAAAACAGCTCTATCCCCTATCCCTGAGCCCGTCTCTACGATGCCGAATTGATCCCGAGCATTCGGCGGCGTATTGGGGTGCGGCAAAATACAGCACTCACCAGGGGAGTGCGCGGATGAAGAACAGCATCAAGCCGACGGGAAAAGAAGTCCGTTTCAATGATCGGGAGATGATCATCTCCAAGAGCGATCTCAGCGGGCGAGTGACGTACGCCAACCGCTGCTTCATGCGTGTCGCCAACTATTCCGAGACCCAGGTGCTCGGTCAGCAGCACAGCCTTATCCGCCACCCGGACATGCCGCGCGGCGTGTTTAGGCTGCTCTGGGACACCCTGCAGCAGAACCGCGAGTTCTTCGGCCTGGTGAAGAACATGAACTCGGACGGCGACTTCTACTGGGTTTTCGCCAACATCACCCCGGATCGCGACCTCAAGGGCAACATCACCGGCTACTACTCCGTCAGGCGCCCGGCGCCGGCCTCGGCGGTGCGCATCATTGAGCCGGTGTACCGCCGGATGCTGGAGATCGAACGCAGCGAACCGAAGAACGAGGCGCCCCTCGCCTCCCTTGCCTATCTGATGGAGCTGCCGGCGCAAGAAGGCCTCAGCTACGACCAGTTCATCCTCAACCTCTACCAGCAAGGGGAACGGCAATGAGCCAGGCCATGCGCAGTCAGACCAGCCGACACAGCCCCTTCCTCAATCAGAAATTCATCATCTGCTGCACGGTCTTCGTCACGCTCAACCTGCTGCTGGCCGGCTGGCAGATGCTGACCCTGGGTTTCAGCTGGCCGCAGGTCCTGGTGCCCTGCATCTCGATCGCCTTCAGCCTGTACGCCGTCGCCCACAGCAAGCGGCCGATAGCGACGCTCAACCAGATGGCGCGGGTAATCCTCTCCTGCCGCGAGGGCGATCTGCACCAGCGCATCACCCACACCGCCGGCCTCGGCGAGATCGGCAAGGTCGCCTGGGAGCTCAACGAGTTCCTCGATCTGGTGGAAACCTACTTCAAGGAAATCAACACCTGCTTCGGCATGGTCGCCGAGCGCAAATTCTATCGCCGCGCCCTGTCGGCCGGGCTTCCCGGCGAGTTCGCCACCTCGCTCAGCCATATCAACCAGGCAATCACCGCGATGGAGGAAAACACCCGCTACGTGATGCGCAACCGGTTGTCCTCCAGCCTGCATGCGCTGAACACGTCCAACCTGCTGAGCAACCTGCGCGGCAATCAGAACGACCTGAACGTCGTCGCCGCGGAAATCGAATCGGTTGCGGCGATCGCGGAGCGCAACCGCGACAACGCCCATGACAGCCGCCAGGAAGTCGATCAGCTCAACGACTCGCTGGCCCACATCAACGACCGCATGCAATCGATGGCGGAGTCCGCCGATGCGCTGGGCAACGCCAGCGGCAGCATCGGGCAGGCGCTGCGGATCATCGCGGAGATCGCCGAGCAGACCAACCTGCTGGCGCTCAACGCGGCGATCGAAGCGGCCCGCGCGGGCGACATCGGCCGTGGCTTCGCCGTGGTCGCGGACGAGGTGCGCGCCCTGGCACACCGCACCAAGCAGGCCACGGGAGAGATTTCCGGAATCATCGGCGGGTTCCGTGAGCGTGTGGGAGTGATGGTCGAACAGACGCTGAGCACCGGCCAGCAGAGCGCTCAGGTCAGCGCACAGGTGGGCGCCTTCCGCAGTCGCTTCAGCGAATTCGCCAGCAGCTCGCAATCTACCATCGAACAGCTCAGCCGCGCCAAGGACCTTTCCTTCGCCTCGCTGGTGAAGATGGACCACATCATGTTCATGCAGAACGCCTACGCGCGCGTCGAAGGCACCGACGGCCAGCACGGCATCGATGAGGGCAGCCCGCAGGACTGGTATCGCAACGGCACCGGCCAGGCCCTGTTCGGCCAGACCAGGGCCTATCGCGATCTGGAGCGCCCGCAGTCGGACCTGCATCAGGCCGTGGCCAGGGCCATGGACCTGTCCGCTCAGGACTGGGAGAGCGACGAGCAGGTGCATGATGGCATCGTCAGTGCCTTCAACAGCGCCGAAGGCGCCAGCCGTGAGGTGATCCGGCAAATCGGCAACATGGTCGACGAAAAGCACCGTGCTCAGGCGTGAGTGCCGGCCTGGCGCGGCGACCACAGGTCGAGAACCTCCGGTGCGCGCTTCATTTCGCGAACTCTGCGCCGACAAGCAAGGTCAACCACGAGAGCCGGGCGGACGCGGTTGCGGACAGGCCGGCCTTCGTTTTCTGGCGCCTCGACAGGTGCCCAATGTCACGGTGCGTTCATCTGGGTTGCCTAGACTGCGCGCGAACCGATGAGGAGACAGCGATGAATCAACCCCATGACGACAATGAACCCCGCGTGGTCCATGTCGGCCCGCAACAGCCGGTCGGCGGCGCCATCATCGATGCGCACGGCCAGGAAGTACCGATCACCGAGAAGATGATCCAGCACGCCTGCGAAGAGCTGGATGACGAATGGTTCTTGGCGCCCGCCAAGAACTGAGCCTCCGCACGCGATGAAAAAGCCCGGCACGAGCCGGGCTTTTTCATTGATGCCGGATCAATCCAGCGTGCAACCCAAGGCCCGAACCCAGCGCGCCAGCTCGTCGGCCTCCCCGCCCAGGGTAACCCGCAGGCCATCGATCTCGCGGCGCAGCGGGTAATGCTTGCGCAGCGCATCGAAGGCGCCACGACGCAACGAGGGATCCCCGTGCAGGCTGCGGCGGAAATCCGCGTCGTCCCGCCGAGGGTCGTACACGGCGCGACAAAGCGTAGCCAGTGCCCATTCGGGATCGGCGTCGGCCTGCAACGCGAGTTGCGTCAGCCAGGGCGTGGGTAGCAGGGCATCCAGGCTCACTTCGGCGGCAACACCCAGCCACTCGCAAAAGGCGCCATGGATCTGCGCCGTGCCACGCAGCTTGCCGTCCAGGCTGTAGCCGGCGATGTGCGGCGTAGCGAGGCGGCACAGCGCCGCCAGCTGCGGGTCGGCCAGCGGCTCGCCTTCCCAGACGTCGAGCACCGCATCGAGATCCGCTCGCCGCCGCAGGATGTCGCTCAACGCAGCGTTGTCGACCACCGCGCCCCGCGCCGCGTTGATCAGCCATGTCCCCGGCTTGAGCGCCGCAAGCTGGTCGCGTCCCATCAAATGATGGGTTGGCCAGGCGCCCTCGCGCGTTAGCGGCGTGTGCAGGCTGATCGCATCGCACTCGCGCAGGATGGTCGGCAGGTCGACGTAATCGCCGCCTTCCAGCGCCTGCCTGGGCGGATCGCACACCAGCACGCGCCATCCCAGCCCGCGCAGCACGTCGAGCAGGCGCCCACCGACTTGGCCGGCACCGACCACCCCGTAGCAACGCTCGCGCAGCGAGACGCCGTGGTGCTCCGCCAGGGCAAGCAGGCTGCCGAGCACGTAATCCACCACGCCGCGTGCATTGCACCCCGGCGCACTGGCCCAGGCGATGCCGGCTTCATTGAAGTAGTCGAGATCGAGATGGTCGGTGCCGATGGTGCAGGTGCCGACGAAACGCACGGCGCTACCCTGCAACAACTCGCGGTTGACGTCGGTCACCGAGCGCACCAGCAGAACCTCGCTGTCGCCTAGCGCCGCGCGATCGATGCCGCGGCCGGGCTGACGGCGAATAGGGCCGAAGGCGCCGAAGAAGGCATCGACCAGGGGAATGTTTTCGTCGGCGAGGATTTGCATGCACGGGCTCCAGTTCGAGGCGGCCATTCTAAGCCATGCGACGACATCCGGGTTTTCCGCCCCTTCGTCGCTGCGTACACTACGCGGCCTTTCCGCACCCGCTCAGGATCACCATGTCGTTGAAATCCCGCTGGGGCCGGGTGCGCCAGGAGCTTGGCGCGCTGTTCCGCCTCGCCACGCCGATCATCATCGCCCAGTTCACCCATACCGCCATGGGCTTCACCGATGCGCTGATGGCCGGACGGGTGAGCCCACGCGACCTCGCCGCGGTGGCGCTGGGCAACTCGATCTGGGTGCCGCTGTACCTGTTCATGACCGGCGTGATCCTGGCGACCACGCCCAAGGTGGCCCAGCGTTTCGGTGCAGGCCAGCCGCAGGAGATCGGCCCGCTGGTACGCCAGGCGTTGTGGCTCGCGCTGTTCCTCGGATGCAGCGCCGCCACGCTTCTGTGGCATGCGGACGTGGTCCTGCGCAGCATGCGGGTCGAGACCAGCCTGATGGAGCCCAGCATGGGCTACCTGCGCGCCATGGCATTCGGTTTTCCGGCTGTGGCGATGTACCAGGCGCTGCGCTGCTTCAGCGACGGTATCGGCTATTCCCGGCCGAGCATGTTCCTCGGCATCTTCGGGTTGCTGATCAACATCCCGGCAACCTATGTGTTCGTCTTCGGCAAGCTGGGCCTGCCGGCGATGGGCGGCGTGGGCTGCGGCTGGGGCACGGCGCTGGTGATGAACTGCATGCTGCTCGGCCTGCTGAGCTGGATCAAGCTGGCGCCGCGCTATCGCCCCAGCCAGTTGTTCGCCCACTTCGAGCCCCCGTCGTGGCAGCCGATACGGGGGCTGCTGACGATCGGCCTGCCCATCGGCATCGCGATCTTCGCCGAGTCGAGCATCTTCGCCGTGATCGCGCTGCTGATCGGCGGGCTGGGTGCGACGGTGATGGCCGGCCACCAGATCGCGCTCAATTTCTCTTCGATGATCTTCATGCTGCCGCTGTCGCTGGGGATCGCCGTCACCGTCCGGGTCGGCCAGGCGCTGGGCCGCGGCGAGCCCCGCGAGGCGCGCTTCTGCGCCGGTGTCGGGATGTTCTCGGCGCTCTGCTATGCCTGTTGCTCGGCGACGCTGGTGATGCTGCTCAGCGAGCACATCGCACACATCTACACCGAGGATTTGGCGGTGATCGCGGTGGCCGGCAGCCTGCTGTTCTACGTCGCGCTGTTCCAGTTCTCCGACGCCATCCAGGTCACCGCCGCCGGCGCGCTGCGCGGCTACCAGGACACCCGTGCGACGATGATCTTCACGCTGCTGGCCTACTGGGGCGTCGGGCTGCCGGTGGGTTACGCGCTCGGCCTGACCGACTGGCTGGGCGAGCCGTCCGGGCCACGCGGGCTCTGGCAGGGCCTGGTGGTCGGCCTGAGTTGTGCGGCGGTATTGCTGGCCACGCGCCTGGCACGCAGCTCTCGCAAGAGGATCCACAAGGCGGCGCGGCGCGCGAGGGCCTAGTCGGCCTTCTTGCGTATCCAGTAGAGGTAGGTGCCGCCCTCCTCCTGCTGTTCGACCAGATCATGGCCGAGAAAGACGCAGAACTTGGGGATGTCGCGCCGCGTCGACGGATCGGTGGCGATCACCTTGAGCAGCCCGCCGGCGGGCAGGTCACGCACCTGGTTATGCAGCATCATCACCGGCTCGGGGCAGTTGAGACCGGTGGCGTCCAGAACGGCATCGTGTTGCAGAGACATCGAGGTACTCCAGATAGGCTGGCGGTCATTGTCGCCGATGCGCCGCGCTCAGGACAGGCGGCGCAGATGGCAGGTCACTTCCTCGCGGTCGTGATAGAGCTGTTTGCAGGCGATCGAGACCTTGATCCGCCGCGCGGCGAAAGCCTCTTCCAGGCGTAGCAGCAGGCGCTTGACCTCGGCGTAGCGCTGCTTCATCGGCAGTTTGAGGTTGACCACCGCCTCGCGGCACAAGCCCTCGCCGATCCAGGTTTCCAGTAGCGCCGCATTGCGTGCCGGCTTCTCGACGATGTCACAGACCATCCAGTCGACCGGCCGCTTGGGTTTCCAGGTGAAGCCGTCGACCATCAGGTGCTGGACCAGCCCGGTATCCATCAAACTCTGCGCCATCGGACCGTTGTCGATGGCGGTCACCAGCATGCCGCGACGCACCAGTTGGTAGGTCCAGCCACCGGGCGCGGCACCGAGGTCGACGCCGGTCATGTCGTCCGCCAGCCGCTCATCCCACTGCTCGCGCGGAATGAAGGTGTGCCAGGCCTCCTCCAGCTTCAGCGTCGAGCGACTCGGCGCCTCGCGGGGGAACTTCAGCCGCGGGATGCCCATCGGCCAGAGCGCGCTGTTGCCCGCGTCGGCGATCCCGAGAAACACCTCCCGTCCGCTCCGGAACGTCAGCAGCAGGCGCGGCTTGCTCGCATCCTCGACCAGCCGACCGGCCTGCAGCAGCGCCTTGCGCAGCGGTGCCTCGAACTTCCTGCAGAAAGTCGACAGCTCCTTGCCTTCGTTGGTATCGAACACTTCCAGCCACAGGCTGCCGCACACCGGGTAGCCTTGCAGTTGCTCGAGCAGCACCTCGATACGCTTGGCCTCGGGCAGTTGCAGGTACTCACCGCGCGCCCACTGGCGAGGAAAGATCAGCTCGGAAAACGCCAGCTTGTGCATCAGCCTGGCGCTGCCGCCGGCCTCGCTGCAGACGAACTCGGCATAGGCGCTGTTCGGTTTCGCCTTCGAATAGCCCGCCACCTGCAGACGCGCCGCATGTTCGGCGATCTCGGCGCAGACTTCGTTCTCGAAACCGGGGCGGCAATGCAGCAACAGGGTATCCACGTGACGCTCTCCAGAGGTGGGCAACCGCGTGATGCGGCCCCCGGGCGGGGCGCGCATGATAGCCGACGCGGGAACCGGGGGCGTATCGGTCTGTCCAGTGAATGGCGGCGCGAGTAAAGCCGGCCTGCCTCCCACAGTCGGCCGCACGCGGCTTCGACAGGCCAGTATTCGCCGCACCCGCTACCGTACTCAAGGCGCCGGCTCGATCCGGCACCACCGCAACGCCCTCGACCATGGGCCGCAAGGAGATACGCAAATGCCCTCCCTGGATAGCCTCAACTGCCGCCGCAGCCTCGATGTGGGCGGCCGTACCTACCATTATTTCAGCCTCCCGGAGGCAGCCAAGCGTCTCGGCGACATCAGCCGCCTGCCGGCGTCGCTCAAGGTCCTGCTGGAAAACCTGCTGCGCTGGGAAGACAACCAGACCGTACGTGGCGAAGACCTCCACGCCCTGGTCGACTGGCTGAAGACACGCAGCTCCGACCGCGAAATCCAGTACCGCCCCGCGCGCGTGCTGATGCAGGATTTCACTGGCGTGCCGGGCGTGGTCGACCTTGCGGCGATGCGCGACGCGGTGTCCAAGGCCGGCGCCGACCCGCAGAAGATCAACCCGCTGTCGCCGGTCGATCTGGTGATCGACCACTCGGTGATGGTCGACCGTTTCGGCGACGACCAGGCCTTCGGCGATAACGTGAAGATCGAGATGCAGCGCAACGGCGAGCGCTATGCCTTCCTGCGCTGGGGACAGCAGGCCTTCGACAATTTCCGCGTGGTGCCGCCGGGTACCGGCATTTGCCACCAGGTCAATCTGGAATACCTGGCCCAGGTGGTCTGGACCCGCGAGGAGAACGGCGACACCTACGCGTACCCGGACACCCTCGTGGGCACCGACTCGCACACCACCATGGTCAATGGCCTGGGCGTGCTGGGCTGGGGCGTAGGCGGGATCGAGGCCGAAGCGGCCATGTTGGGACAGCCGGTGTCGATGCTGATCCCGGAAGTCGTCGGCTTCCGCCTGGTCGGCAAGATGCGCGAGGGCGTTACCGCCACCGACCTGGTGCTCACCGTCACGCAGATGCTGCGCAAGCAGGGCGTGGTCGGCAAGTTCGTCGAGTTCTATGGTCCCGGCCTGGACAGCCTGCCCCTCGCCGATCGCGCCACCATCGGCAACATGGCGCCCGAATACGGTGCCACCTGCGGCTTCTTCCCCGTGGACCAGGTCACCATCGACTACCTGCGCCTCTCGGGCCGCGACGAGCAACGCATCGCGCTGGTGGAGGCGTACAGCAAGGCACAGGGCCTGTGGCGCGATGCGAACAGCCCTGAGCCCGTCTTCACCGCCAGCCTGGAGCTCGAACTGGACAGCGTGCGGCCGTCCCTGGCCGGACCGAAACGTCCGCAGGATCGCGTCGACCTGCCGGACATCGGTGCCAGCTTCGATCTGCTGCTGGAAACCAGCGGCCGCCTGCAGCAAGCCGATACCGCCGTTCCCGTGCAGGGCGAGTCATTCAACCTCAAGCATGGCGCCGTGGTGATCGCGGCGATCACGTCCTGTACCAATACCTCCAACCCCAGCGTGCTGATGGCCGCCGGTCTGGTGGCGAAGAAGGCTGTCGAGCTTGGCCTGCGTTGCCAGCCGTGGGTGAAGACTTCCCTCGCCCCTGGCTCCAAGGTGGTGACCGATTACCTGGCGAAGGCCGGGCTCAACCGATACCTCGACGAACTCGGCTTCAACCTGGTCGGTTATGGCTGCACCACCTGCATCGGCAACTCGGGGCCGCTGCCCGAGGCGATTGGCGAAGCCATCGTCGACAACGACCTGATCGTCTCGTCGGTGCTTTCGGGCAACCGCAACTTCGAGGGTCGCGTTCACCCCATGGTGAAAGCGAACTGGCTGGCCTCGCCGCCGCTGGTGGTTGCGTTCGCACTGGCCGGCACCACGCGGATCGACATGGGCAAGGACCCGTTGGGCGTGAACGGCGAAGGCAAGCCGATCTACCTGAAGGATGTTTGGCCCAGCAATGCTGAAGTGGCGGCAGCCGTCAGCGCGGTGGATGGCGCCATGTTCCGCAAGCAATACGCCGACGTGTTCAGCGGCGACGCGAACTGGCAGGCGATCGAAACCAGCGCCGGCGACACCTACGAGTGGGACTCCAGCTCGAGCTACGTGCAGAACCCGCCGTTCTTCGAGGACATCGGCCAGCCGCCGAAAGCCCCCGAGGATATCGCCGGAGCGCGAATACTGGCGTTGTTCGGGGACTCGATCACCACCGACCACATCTCGCCCGCGGGGAACATCAAGGCCAGCTCGCCGGCCGGACTCTACCTGCAGAGCCTCGGCGTGGCGCCGGAGAACTTCAATTCGTACGGCGCCCGACGCGGCAACCACGAGGTGATGATGCGCGGCACCTTCGCCAATATCCGCATCCGCAACGAAATGCTCGGCGGCGAGGAAGGCGGCAACACGCTGTTCCAGCCCGAAGGCAGCAAGATGTCGATCTATGACGCAGCCATGCGCTACCAAGCCCAGGGCACGCCCCTGGTGGTCCTGGCGGGCAAGGAATACGGTACGGGCTCGAGCCGTGACTGGGCGGCGAAAGGCACCACCCTGTTGGGGATCAAGGCCGTGATCGCCGAAAGCTTCGAACGCATCCACCGCTCCAACCTCATCGGCATGGGCGTGCTCGCGTTGCAGTTCGTCAACGGCCAGACCCGCACGAGCCTGGGGCTGACCGGTTCGGAGGTGTTGTCCATCAACGGCCTGTCGGCCGACATCAAGCCGCATCAGATGCTGTCCGTGGGAGTTACCCGAAGCGATGGCACCTCGTTCGAGTTCGACGTGCTGTGCCGCATCGATACGCTCAACGAGGTGAAGTACTTCAAGGCCGGCGGAATCCTGCACTACGTTCTGCGCGAGCTGATCGCCAAGTAGGGCCCAACGCCCGCCGGCAGCATCGAGTGGCCGGCGGTTGGGCAGCCGTCAATCAGCGGTTGTCGCAGCGACGCGCTCCAGAAAAGCGGCAACTGCGACAGCCGTCCTCTCCAGATAGTCAGCGTGGATGAACCCCGACACCTTCGTTGGCTTGAGATCGTGATCGCCGGACTCCAGCCAGAGCACCTCGACACCCTGCGCCAACGCATAGCCTTCGACCTCCGCCACCGCGCCCATGCGATCGCGCGTCCCCTGCACGATCAGAGCCGGCGTTTGAAGCTCCTCCAGATGCGCAACACGCGGTTTTTCCGGTTTGCCTGGCGCATGGAATGGATAGCCCAGACAAATCAGCGCGTCCGCGCCCAGCTCGTCCGCCAGCATGCTCGCCATGCGTCCCCCCATCGACTTGCCACCTATTGCCAACACACCTGTGACCTGGCGTCGCACACTGGCATAGACCTGGCGCCACGAATCTAGCAACTGTGCTTGTGGATTGGGGGGACGCCTGATCCCGTCCTGGCGGCGTGCAGCCATGTACGGAAACTCGAACCGCACAACCGCCACACCCCGCACCGCTAAGTGCTGCGCCATCGACTCCATGAACGGGCTGTCCATCGCCGCCCCCGCCCCATGGGCGAGCAGCAACGTCGCATGCGACGAGGCGCCCGGTAGCGTCCAAATCCAAGGCTCAGAAGCACCGTCCTGAAGACGTTGATCCGTATCAATACCCCTCCCGCCCCCTTTCACCATCCTTGCCCCGCTTTACTAGAAATCTGCCCAAAACCGTGGATGGAAGCCCATACATGAACACAGCAACCAGTACCGCCTACAACTACAAGGTGGTCCGCCAATTCGCCATTATGACGGTCGTTTGGGGAATCGTCGGGATGGGGCTCGGCGTATTCATCGCCGCCCAATTGGCCTGGCCGGAACTTAACCTTAATCTTCCCTGGACCAGCTTCGGTCGTTTGCGACCACTGCATACCAATGCGGTGATCTTCGCTTTCGGCGGTTGCGCATTGTTTTCCACCACCTACTACGCAGTGCAACGCACCTGCCAGACGCGCCTCTTCGCACCGAAGCTGGCGGCTTTCACATTCTGGGGCTGGCAATTGGTGATCGTGCTCGCAGCGGTAACTCTGCCGCTGGGTTACACGACCTCAAAAGAATACGCCGAGCTGGAATGGCCCATCGACCTGTTGATTACGGTGGTGTGGGTAAGCTACGCAATCGTCTTCTTTGGCACCCTGATCACCCGAAAAACCACCCACATCTACGTGGGTAACTGGTTCTTTGGGGCGTTCATCCTGACCGTCGCCCTGCTGCATGTGGTGAACAACCTGGAAATCCCGGTTACCTTCACCAAGTCCTACTCGCTTTACTCGGGTGCGACCGATGCAATGATCCAGTGGTGGTATGGCCACAACGCAGTAGGCTTCTTCCTCACTGCGGGCTTCCTCGGAATGATGTACTACTTCGTACCGAAGCAAGCCGGTCGCCCGGTCTACTCCTACCGCCTCTCGATCGTGCACTTCTGGGCACTGATCGCCGTTTACATCTGGGCAGGTCCTCACCACCTGCACTACACCGCGCTTCCGGACTGGGCCCAAAGCCTGGGCATGGTTATGTCGCTGATTCTTCTGGCTCCGAGCTGGGGCGGCATGATCAACGGGATGATGACGCTCTCTGGTGCCTGGCACAAACTGCGTACCGACCCGATCCTGCGCTTCCTGGTCGTATCGCTTGCCTTCTACGGCATGTCGACCTTCGAAGGCCCGATGATGGCAATCAAGACCGTCAACGCGCTCTCTCACTACACCGACTGGACGATCGGTCACGTACACGCTGGCGCTCTTGGCTGGGTAGCGATGGTCTCCATTGGTTCGCTCTACCACATGATTCCGAAGATCTTTGGCCGCGAGCAGATGCACAGCGTCGGCTTGATCAACGGTCACTTCTGGCTCGCAACCATCGGCACCGTACTCTACATCGCCTCCATGTGGGTAAATGGTATCGCCCAGGGCCTGATGTGGCGCGCAGTAAACGAAGACGGAACTCTGACCTACTCCTTTGCTGAAACGCTGGTAGCGAGCCACCCAGGCTTCGTAGTCCGCGTTATCGGTGGCGCGATCTTCTTCAGCGGCATGCTGCTGATGGCCTACAACACCTGGCGCACCGTGCGTGACGCCGAGCCGGCGCAGATCGAAGCTTCGGCGAAGATGGCCTAAGGAGAGCTCGCGATGAAAAAGCATGAAATTCTTGAGAAAAACGTCGGCTTGCTCGCCCTGTTCATGGTTCTGGCAGTAAGCATCGGCGGCCTGGTTCAGATCGTGCCGCTGTTCTTTCAGCAGGAAACTACGCAGCCGGTCGAGGGCCTCAAGCCATATACCGCACTGCAGCTGGAAGGCCGCGACATCTACATTCGTGAAGGCTGCGTAGGCTGCCATTCGCAGATGGTCCGTCCGTTCCGCGCCGAAACTGAGCGCTACGGCCACTACTCGGTCGCCGGTGAAAGCGTATGGGATCACCCCTTCCTCTGGGGCTCCAAGCGTACCGGCCCGGACCTGGCTCGTGTCGGCGCTCGCTACTCTGACGATTGGCACCGTGCGCACCTGTACAACCCGCGCAACGTCGTCCCCGAATCGAAGATGCCTGCATATCCCTGGCTGGTCGAAAACCGTCTCGACGGCAAAGATACCGCAGCGAAACTAAAGGCCATGAAAACCCTGGGTGTTCCTTACACCGATGACGACATCGGCGCCGCTGCCGATTCCGTCAAAGGAAAAACCGAGATGGACGCGTTGGTCGCCTATCTGCAGGTTCTGGGAACCTCACTGAAGAATAAACGGTAACGCTATGGATATCGGGACTCTACGCGGGCTGGGCACGGTGTTGGTGTTTGTAGCTATCGTCGGCGTCGTGCTTTGGGCCTACAGCAGTCGGCGTAAGCAAAGCTTCGATGAAGCCGCCAATTTGCCTTTCGCTGATGAGCCCAAAACCAAAGCGTACGACCAGCAAGATTCTAGGAGTAACAACGAATGACTTCTTTCTGGAGTTGGTACATAACCCTCCTGACCATCGGCACGTTAGTGGCGCTGCTCTGGTTGGTTTTCGCCACTCGCAAGGGCGAACAAAAAGGCAGTACCGATCAGACGCTGGGGCACTCCTTCGATGGCATCGAGGAGTATGACAATCCGCTGCCGAAATGGTGGTTCCTGCTTTTCGTTGGGACCATCGTCTTTGCAATTGTTTACTTGGCACTTTATCCGGGCCTTGGCAACTGGAAAGGTGTACTCCCGGGTTATGAAGGCGGCTGGACTCAAGACAAGCAATGGCAGCGTGAAGTTGACAGAGCGAATGCCGAGTACGGCCCAATCTTTGCCAAGTACGCATCGATGAGCATCGCCGATGTTGCTAAGGATGAGCATGCTCTGAAAATGGGTGGACGTCTCTTTGCAACCTACTGTTCGGTTTGCCACGGATCGGATGCCAAAGGCGCGGTTGGCTTTCCCAATCTCACCGATAGCAACTGGCGCTGGGGCGGAGATCCCGACACCATCAAGACCAGCATCCTGCAAGGTCGCATCGCCGCCATGCCAGCATGGGGCGAGATCCTCGGCGAAGATGGCGTGAAGAACGTGGCGGCCTACGTTCGGCAAGAGCTTGCCGGACAAAAGCTGCCGGAAGGCGTCCAGGTTGACATAGCGGCAGGCCAGCAGGTTTTCAATGGGAACTGTGCAGCTTGCCACGGGGCAATGGGCCAGGGGACACCTATGATGGGCGCACCTGACCTGACACACCCTGCTGGTTGGATCTATGGCTCCAGCCTCGCTCAAATACAGCAGACAGTGCGCTACGGCCGTAACGGCCAAATGCCGGCCCAATCAGATCACCTTGGTAACGATAAGGTTCATCTGCTTGCCGCTTACGTGTACAGCCTTTCGCAACAGCAGCCTGAACACGTAGCAGGTAAATAAGCCCGGGCTGATGGCGGCGCGGAAGCGCCGCCATTTTTCTTTCACAAAACCAATATGCGACCAAGCGTCGCACTACCCATCTACTCTCGCCCCTCCTCCCCCAAAGCCATCCGCTAAGCTAAGGCTCTTGCGGCGCCGGCTGCGCCCGGAACTCATGGGCTATACCCACGAGCCTACCCTTACTAAAGAGCAGATAGTCGGCTAACACAACGCCTAGCGATAGATCAGGTTGCCGGCAACATCATTGCATTGGCTAGGGGCTTTCTACATACTGCCGCCGCTTTTTTGCCCCTTTGATTCCTCCATTAACCGTGGAACCCTTAGCATGAGCACAGCAATCCATCAAACTGCTTATAACTACAAGGTGGTCCGCCAGTTCGCCATTATGACGGTGATCTGGGGGGTCGTTGGAATGGGACTTGGTGTCTTGATTGCTGCGCAGCTAGTGTGGCCGGAGCTTAATTTCGACACGCCATGGGCCAGTTTTGGCCGCCTGCGACCGCTTCATACGAACGCGGTAATTTTCGCTTTCGGAGGATGTGCGCTCTTTGCTACGTCATATTATGTCGTGCAGCGGACATCGCAAACGCGCCTTATCTCTGACGGCCTGGCTGCGTTCACATTTTGGGGATGGCAGGCGGTAATAGTACTAGCAGTGATAACCCTGCCGCTGGGTTACACTTCTTCGAAGGAGTACGCCGAGCTTGAATGGCCCATCGACATACTGATCACCATTGTATGGGTCAGTTACGCGATTACTTTTTTCGGCACGATAGTCAAACGTAAGACCAAACATATTTATGTTGGAAACTGGTTTTACGGCGGATTCATTTTAACGGTCGCGCTGCTCCACGTCGTGAACAACATGGAACTGCCTGTAGGTGCCTTCAAGTCTTACTCCCTTTACTCGGGTGCCACCGATGCAATGATCCAATGGTGGTATGGCCATAACGCGGTCGGTTTCTTTCTGACTGCGGGCTTTTTGGGAATGATGTATTACTTTGTTCCCAAACAAGCCGAGCGCCCTATCTATTCCTATCGTCTCTCAATCGTGCACTTCTGGGCATTGATCTCTGTCTATATTTGGGCAGGTCCTCACCACTTGCACTACACCGCGCTGCCGGACTGGGCACAGAGCCTGGGCATGGCGATGTCGATCATTCTCCTGGCGCCGAGCTGGGGCGGCATGATCAACGGAATGATGACGCTGTCTGGTGCCTGGCACAAACTGCGTACCGACCCGATCCTGCGCTTCCTGGTCGTATCGCTTGCCTTCTACGGCATGTCGACCTTCGAAGGCCCGATGATGGCGATCAAGACCGTCAACGCGCTCTCCCACTACACCGATTGGACAATTGGCCACGTGCACGCCGGCGCGCTCGGCTGGGTGGCGATGATCTCAATAGGCTCGCTGTACCACCTGATCCCTAAGGTCTTTGCTCGTCAGCAAATGCACAGCGTGGGATTGATCAATGCGCACTTCTGGCTCGCTACGATCGGCACAGTACTCTATATCGCATCGATGTGGGTTAACGGCATCACCCAAGGCTTGATGTGGCGTGCAATCAACGAAGACGGCACTCTCACCTACTCCTTCGTCGAGGCACTGGAAGCCAGCCATCCAGGTTATCTGGTTCGCATGATTGGTGGCGCGTTCTTCCTCAGCGGCATGTTGCTGATGGCATACAACACATGGCGCACTGTGCGCTCAGCCAAGCCGGCCGAATATGAAGCTGCCGCTCAGATCGCCTAAGGAGCCGACGTAAAATGAAGCAACACGAAATAGTCGAGAAGAACGTCGGTTTGCTGGCGCTGTTCATGGTCTTGGCGGTGAGTATCGGCGGTCTCGTTCAGATCGTTCCGCTGTTTTTCCAGGCCGAGACCAACACGCCCGTCGAGGGCATGCAGCCACGTACCGCCCTCCAGCTTGAAGGCCGCGATATCTACATCCGCGAAGGCTGCGTGGGCTGCCACTCGCAGATGGTTCGCCCATTCCGCGCCGAAACGGAGCGCTACGGCCACTATTCGGTAGCAGGCGAAAGCGTATGGGATCACCCCTTCCTCTGGGGCTCCAAGCGCACCGGCCCGGATCTCGCGCGGGTAGGCGGACGATACTCGGACGACTGGCAACGTGCGCACCTCTACAACCCCCGCAACGTCGTTCCCGAGTCGAAGATGCCGGCTTATCCGTGGCTGGTCGAAAATCGCCTGGATGGAAAGGACACTGCCCGCAAGCTGGAGGCCATGCGCACCCTGGGCGTACCCTACACCGACGAAGATATCGCTGGAGCCAGGGATGCCGTTAAAGGCAAGACCGAAATGGACGCGCTTGTCGCGTTCCTGCAGTCCTTGGGCACCTCAATCAAGAACAAACGGTAACGCATGATGGACATAGGGACTATTCGTGGGCTGGGCACTCTGCTGGTGTTCGTCGCCTTTGTCGGTCTGGTGATCTGGGCCTACAGCAGCAAACGCAAAAGAAGCTTCGACGAAGCTGCCAACCTGCCTTTCGCCGATGAACAGATCCCGTCCGCAGAGCGCGACGAGCAAGCTTCTAGGAGTAAAAGCGAATGACCACTTTCTGGAGTTGGTACATCACTCTGCTGACCAGTGGGACGATACTGGCCCTGCTGTGGCTGATCTTCGCGACGCGCAAGGGCCAACGCCCCGAGGCGACAGAAGACACCGTGGGCCACGCGTTCGATGGAATCGAGGAATATGACAACCCGCTGCCCAAATGGTGGTTCATGTTGTTCCTCGGCACGATCATTTTCGCCATCGGCTACCTGGTGCTTTATCCCGGGATGGGCAACTGGAAAGGCCTTCTGCCGGGTTATAGCGAGGTAAAGGAAGGCAAGCCGTTTGAAAATGGCCAAGCCGGTTGGACGGGCGTGCATCAGTGGGAAAAGGAGATGGACCGCGCCGATCAACAGTACGGCCCGTTGTATGCGAAGTACGCGGCGATGCCGGTAGAGGAAGTCGCCAAGGACCCTCAGGCATTGAAAATGGGCGGGCGCCTGTTTGCCTCCAACTGCTCGGTCTGCCATGGTTCTGATGCGAAGGGAGCTTATGGCTTCCCGAATCTGACCGATAACGACTGGCTATATGGCGGCGAAGCGGCCACGATCAAGACCACCATTCTCAAGGGTCGCCAGGGCGCCATGCCGGCGTGGCTGGCAGTCATCGGTGAGGACGGAATCAAGAACGTGGCGGGTTACGTGCGTAGTCTTTCCGGGCTAAAAAATCCGGACGGAATCGACCTTGCCGCAGGTCAAGAGATATTCAAAGCCAACTGTGTAGCCTGTCATGGACCTGAAGGGAAAGGCACCCAAGCCTTGGGCGCCCCGAATCTCAGTGACAAGATTTGGCTGTACGGCTCAAGCTTCAATCAGGTTCAACAGACTCTGCGCTATGGCCGTAACGGCCGCATGCCCGCTCAGGAAGAGCACCTCGGCAACGACAAAGTGCACCTTCTGGCCGCCTACGTTTACAGCCTTTCGCAACAACCTGCTGGCGCGGAGAAGTAACGCTCAGGCGCGATCCTGCCGAACATCGACAGGGCCACGCATGACATACGCGGCAGGAAAACTGACCCAGACCGGCATGTACCGGTCTGGGCATCCTTAAAGCCGTGGTATGAGTATGACTGAGCAGATCCCCGTTCGAGATGTCACCCCACCGGTCAAAGCCGTCGACAACGTCGACCTTTACGCCAAGCGTGAAAAAATCTACACCCGAGCCTTCACCGGGTTGTTTCGCAACCTTCGCCGTGTAGGCGGCGCACTGCTCTTCCTTCTCTACTTCGGTACTGCGTGGATCAACTGGGGCGGCCATCAGGCGGTCTGGTGGAACCTGCCGGAGCGCAAGTTCTACATCTTCGGCGCCACTTTCTGGCCACAGGACTTCGTTCTACTCTCCTGGCTGCTGATCATCTGCGCCTTCGGCCTGTTCTTTATCACGGTGTTCGCCGGGCGCGTATGGTGCGGGTACACCTGCCCACAGAGCGTTTGGACCTGGATATTCATGTGGGCGGAAAAGGTCAGTGAAGGCGATCGCAACCAGCGCATGAAACTGGATAAGGCGCCGATGAGTGCCAACAAGTTCTTCCGCAAGCTGGCCAAGCACAGCATTTGGATTGGCGTCTCGCTAATCACCGCCATCACCTTCGTCGGTTACTTCACACCAATACGCGACCTCGTACCTGACCTGCTCGCATTCAACATCGATGGCTGGGCGCTGTTCTGGGTTGGCTTCTTTACCCTGGCGACTTATGGGAATGCCGGCTATCTGCGTGAGCAGGTCTGCGTCTACATGTGCCCCTATGCGCGCTTCCAGAGCGTGATGTTCGACAAGGACACCCTGATCGTGTCCTACGACCCACGCCGCGGCGAAACACGTGGGCCGCGCAAGAAAAGCGTCGACTACAAGGCCCAGGGCCTGGGCGATTGCATCGACTGCACCATGTGCGTCCAGGTGTGCCCCACCGGCATCGACATCCGCGACGGTTTGCAGATCGAATGCATCGGCTGCGCCGCCTGCATCGATGCCTGCGACACCATCATGGACAAGATGAACTACCCGCGCGGGCTGATCAGCTATACCACCGAGCACAACCTTTCCGGACAGAAGACCAACCTGCTGCGCCCTCGCCTTATCGGCTATGCGGTCGCGCTGGTGGCGATGATCGTTTTGTTCGCCTATGCGATCTCGGCGCGCCCGCTGGTTCAGATCGATGTGCTCAAGGATCGTGTGCTGTACCGCGAGAACGAGGAAGGCAGGATCGAGAACGTCTACACGCTGAAACTGATGAACAAGGCCCAGCATGACGTGACCCTGGTGATCGAAGCGGACGGTATCGAAGGCCTGCAGTATCAGGGCAAGGCGGAGGTCCGGGTCGCGGCAGGCGAGGTCCTCTCGATCCCCGTCGAGCTTTCCGTCGACCCAGAGAAACTGCCATCGAGCACCAACAAGGTCATGTTCCGCATCAGATCCGCCGATGACTCCACCCTCGAAAACGAAGCCGACAGCCGATTCATCGGCCCAAGCGTTCGCTAACCAAGGATTCTTATGCAAGCCGAAGTAGTAAGCAGTTGGTACAAGCAACCTTGGGCGTGGTTCGTCATCGCGTTGCTGGCATTTTCCGTGGTTCTTGGGCTGTCCCTGCTGACGATCGCAATCCGCAACTCCGACAGTCTCGTGGTGGACAACTATTACGACGCCGGCAAAGGCATCAATACATCGCTGGACCGTGAGGTGCTCGCGCGCCAGTTGAAGATGAGTGCAGAGCTGGTGATGGACGAAAACACCGGCGTTGCTGAAATCCATCTTAAGGGCGTCAGCCAGCCGCAGCAGATCGTGCTCAACCTGATCTCGCCCACTCAGCCGGAAAAAGATCGGCGAATAGTGCTGCAACCGCAGGGCGACGGCATCTATCAGGGGCAAACCCAGGAGCCGATCGAAGGCCGTCGCTTCGTTGAGCTGCTTGGCACGGAGGGCGGCAAGGACTGGCGCCTGTTCGAAGAAGAGGAAGTCGCTCCCGGTCGGCAAATCCTGCTCGGCGACTGAGCCGCCGCATGAGCAGTACGCCCGTATCCTGCTATCACTGCGGCCTGCCGGTCACCACCGGCGACCGCTTCCAGGCCCGCGTGCTGGGCGAGACGCGGGCCTTGTGCTGTCCAGGTTGCCAGGCGGTCGCCGAAGCGATCATCGCTGGCGGACTGGAGAGCTACTACAAGCACCGAAGCGAAACCTCGGCGAACCCGGAAGCCCTGCCCCGCGCCCTCACCGATGAACTCGCGCTGTACGACCGCAGCGACATACAGCAGCCGTTCGTGCGCCACGAGAATGATCTCGCCAGCACCAGCCTGATGATCGAAGGGATAAGTTGCGCGGCCTGCGGCTGGCTGATCGAAAAGCATCTGCGCGGTGTCGATGGCATCGCCGAGGTGCATCTCAATCTGTCCAACCAGCGGCTACAAGTGAGCTGGGACGATGCCCGAATTCCACTGAGCCAGTTGCTTCACGAGTTGCGTCGGATTGGCTATGCCGGCTACCCGTATCAGGCCGACGCAGCCGCCGAGCGGCTCAATCAGGAAAACCGCCGTGCGCTGCGGCAGCTGGGACTGGCCGGGCTGCTGTGGATGCAGGTGATGATGGCGGCCATGGCTACATGGCCCGAGTTCAACCTCGATCTATCGCCGGAGCTGGACACGATCCTGCGCTGGGTCAGCCTGTTCCTCACCACACCGATCGTCTTCTACTGCTGCGGCTCGTTTTTCCGCGGCGCACTACGCGACCTGCGCACCCGTCACCTGACGATGGACGTCTCGGTGTCGCTGGCGATCGGTGGCGCCTACCTCGCCGGCATCTGGTCGACGGTGACAGGCGTCGGTGAGCTGTACTTCGATGCCGTCGGCATGTTCGCCCTGTTCCTTCTCTCCGGCCGCTATCTCGAACGCCGCGCCCGCGAACGCACCGCCGCCGCCACCGCGCAACTGGTCAACTTGCTGCCGGCCTCCTGCCTGCGACTGGATTCGGCGGGCCAGAGCGAGCGCATTCTGCTCAGTGAGTTGATGATCGGCGATCGGGTGCTGGTGCCGCCCGGCTCGCTGCTGCCTGCCGACGGGCGCATTCTCGAGGGTCAGTCGAGCATCGACGAATCGCTGCTGACAGGCGAGTACCTTCCCCTTGCACGCACCCAGGGTGACAGCGTTACCGCAGGCACGCTCAACGTCGAAGGCCCCCTGAAGGTCGAGGTTCAGGCCTTGGGCGACGATACCCGTCTTTCGGCGATCGTCCGCCTGCTGGAGCGTGCCCAAGCGGATAAACCACGGCTCGCGGAACTGGCCGATCGTGTGGCTCAGTGGTTCCTTCTGATAGTGCTGGCCATCACGGCCGCAGTCGGCCTCTACTGGTGGCAGATCGATCACCAACGTGCCTTCTGGATCGTCCTCGCACTGCTGGTCGCCACCTGCCCCTGTGCTCTGTCGCTGGCAACGCCTACTGCGCTGACCACGGCCACCGGAAGCCTGCACAAGCTTGGCCTGCTGCTTACCCGTGGGCACTTCCTCGAAGGCCTGAACCGCATCGATACGGTCATCTTCGACAAGACGGGAACGCTCACCGAAGGTCGGCTGACCCTCGGCGGGATTCACCCGCTGCGTGATCTCGATGCCGACACCTGCCTGGCCCTCGCCGCCGCGCTGGAGAACCGCTCCGAACACCCGATCGCCAAGGCGTTCGGCCGCGCCCCCCAGGTCGCCGAACGGGTCGAAAACACCCCTGGGCTTGGGCTCGAAGGCTGGGTCGAGGGCCGCCAGCTACGCATCGGTCAGCCCGCCTTCGTAGCCTCGCTCGCGGCCGGGCCGGCCCCCGAGATACCGGGTGATCAGGGCCAATGGTTGTTGTTGGGTGACAACCTGGGGCCGCTCGCCTGGCTGGTGTTGAACGACCGTCTGCGCGCGGATGCTCCCGCGCTCGTCGACGCCTGCCGCGCGCGCAACTGGAAGGTACTGCTGCTCTCCGGCGACAGTTCGCCGATGGTGGGCGAGATCGCCGCACACCTCGGCATAGACGATGCCCGCGGAGGACTTACCCCCGAAGCCAAGTTGACCGTTCTTCGCGAGCTGCGCGACAGCGGAAGGCATGTACTGATGCTTGGTGACGGGATCAACGACGTACCGGTGCTCGCCGCCGCGGACATCAGCGTTGCCATGGGCTCGGCGACTGATCTGGCAAAAACCAGCGCCGACGCCGTGCTTCTCTCCAATCGCCTCGACAGCCTGGTTCAGGCGTTCCGTATCGCCCGGCGCACTCGACGCATCATCATCGAAAACCTCGGTTGGGCGTGCTTGTATAATGGCTGCGTCCTGCCCTTCGCGGCGGTTGGCTGGGTGACTCCGCTGTGGGCGGCATTGGGTATGTCGCTGAGTTCGCTGCTGGTAGTACTGAATGCGTTGCGTCTGTCCCTGGAGAGCGACGACATCCGGCCCGCGCCCCCCCTGTCTGCCCGGCCTGAGACCGTCCAAATGGAGCATCCATGACCGCGCTGTACGTAATGATTCCGATCGCCGTTATTGTCGTCGGCCTCGCCATCTGGCTGTTCTTCTGGGCCGTCGATTCTGGCCAGTACGACGATATGGAAAGCCCGGCCCACAGCATTCTTTTCGATGACGAAGACCCACGCCACCAGGCGGGCATCGACGAAGCCGAAGGACGTCCTGCCAAGGAACGCCCGCTTGACTGAGTTGCTGCCATTACTGGTCTCCGCGTTCATCCTCGGCCTGCTAGGCGGCGGTCACTGCCTGGGCATGTGTGGCGGCCTCATGGGGGCGCTGACCATGGCCACCCCACCCGAGCAGCGCGGACGCCGGCTACAGCTGCTGATTGGCTACAACCTGGGACGGATACTCAGCTACGCCAGCGCCGGACTGCTGATCGGCAGCGCCGGCTGGGCAGTCGCAAACAGCCCGGTGGCCTTGGGCATGCGCATCGCGGCGGGCCTGTTGCTGATCGTCATGGGGCTGTATCTGGCCGGCTGGTGGAGCGGCCTCGTCCGCATCGAGGGGCTTGGCCGGCGGCTCTGGCGCTACCTCCAGCCGCTGAGCAAACGCCTTTTGCCCGTCAACAGCCTGCCACGCGCGCTACTGTTCGGCGCGTTGTGGGGCTGGCTGCCCTGCGGGCTCGTCTATAGCACACTGCTGTGGTCGGCCAGCCAGGGCAACGCGCTGCATAGCGCGCTGTTGATGCTGGTGTTCGGACTTGGCACCTGGCCCGTGCTGCTCGCCACCGGCCTCGCAGCCGAGCGCCTGACCGCCCTGCTGCGAAAGCGCGGCGTGCGCATCGCCGGAGGGCTCTTGGTCATCCTCTTCGGCATCTGGACCCTGCCCGGCCCACACCAGGCCCTGCTGATGGGGCACGCTGGGCACACTTCAAGCCAGCATTGACGCAGCTTTGGGCACCATGTGTCAGCCGTGGCAGCGCCACCACCGCGCGCGCTGAATGCGAGGCAGCTCGTCTCTGTATCGATAGCGAATCCAGACCGAAAGACCTCGCCAACCGACCGCTCGGGACGTACGAAAAGCCCTCTGCCAGAGCTGGTTGATGCAGGTCAAGGAGGCCCATGGCCGCGCCTCCTAGACTTGCCCGACCTGAATGCTACGGTACCGCCGCAATGCACGACTCCATCTGCTGGGACACCAATCTGATCCGCCGCTACGACATGGCCGGACCACGCTACACCTCCTACCCAACGGCAGTGCAGTTCAACAACGGCGTCGGTTCGTTCGATCTGCTTCATGCGCTTCGCGACAGCCGCAAAGCCATGCGCCCGCTTTCGCTTTACATCCACGTGCCGTTCTGCGCCAACATTTGCTACTACTGCGCCTGCAACAAGGTGGTCACGAAGGACCGCGGTCGCGCACTACCCTATCTCGAGCGGCTGGAAAAAGAGATCGAACTGATCGCCTGTCACCTCGACCCGCACCAGACCGTGGAGCAGCTGCATTTCGGCGGCGGCACGCCGACGTTCCTTAGCCACGACGAACTGCGTCGGCTCATGGGCCATCTGCGCAAACACTTCAATCTGCTGGATGACGACTCAGGCGACTACGGCATCGAGATCGACCCGCGCGAAGCCGACTGGTCGACCATGGGTCTGCTCCGCGAACTCGGTTTCAACCGCGTGAGCCTGGGTGTTCAGGATCTCGATCCCGACGTACAGCGCGCCGTGAACCGTCTGCAGAGCCTCGAAGAAACGCGCGCCATCGTCGATGCCGCACATACCCTGCAGTTCCGCTCGGTAAACATCGACTTGATTTACGGCCTGCCCAAGCAGGACCCGGAACGCTTCGCCCGGACAGTCGAAGAAGTCATCGCCCTGCAGCCGGATCGCCTGTCGGTGTTCAACTATGCGCACCTGCCGGAACGCTTCATGCCGCAGCGGCGGATCAACGCTGCCGAGCTGCCGAGCCCGGCGAAAAAACTGGAAATGCTGCAGACCAGCATCGACCAGTTGACCGCGGCAGGTTATCGCTACATCGGCATGGACCACTTCGCCCTGCCGGACGACGAGCTGGCCATCGCCCAGGAAGATGGCACCCTGCAGCGCAACTTCCAGGGCTACACCACCCATGGCCACTGCGATCTGATCGGCCTTGGCGTCTCGGCCATCAGTCAGATCGGCGATCTTTACAGCCAAAACAGCAGCGATCTGAACAACTACCAGCAGAGCTTGGACAGCAATCAACTGGCGACACTGCGCGGCCTGCAGTGCAACGAGGACGACCGGGTCCGCCGGGCGGTCATCCAGCAACTTATCTGCGAGTTCCAACTGGATTTCGCCGATATCGAACGAGCCTACTCGATCGATTTCCGCAACTACTTTTCCGAAGTCTGGCCGCAGCTGCAGCAGATGGCGCGCGACGGGCTGATCGACCTGACGGAGGAACGCATCGAGGTCCGTCCCTCGGGCCGCCTGCTGGTACGTTCCGTCTGTATGCTGTTCGATCATTACCTCGCACAGCAGAACACCCAGCGCTACTCGCGGGTCATCTGAAGGCGCATGCCTCTGCGGCATCGCAGAGGCTCGCTCGGCACACTACACCTCCCAGCGCCCCTTTGCCCCGACGCCCTTGTAGGGGGGCGGACATCTGTCGACTGGCCCTTGTTCCCCGGCTGGAGTAACCTTGCCGCTGAATTCGTCAGACCAGGTACCCCCTCATGTCCGAGTCGATCAAGGTTCGTGGACAACATCAGGCTCACTGCAAGGATTGCAGCCTGGCTCCGCTGTGCTTGCCGCTATCGCTGAATATGGAAGACATGGACGCGCTCGACGAAATCGTCAAGCGTGGTCGTCCGCTCAAAAAGGGTGAATTCCTGTTCCGCCAGGGAGATGTCTTCGGTTCCGTGTTCGCGGTGCGCTCCGGGGCGTTGAAAACCTTCAGCGTGACCGACGACGGCGAAGAACAGATTACCGGCTTCCACCTGCCCAGCGAGCTGGTCGGCCTCTCCGGCATGGATACGGAACTCTATCCGGTCTCCGCGCAGGCGCTGGAAACCACCTCGGTCTGCGAGATCCCCTTCGAGCGCCTTGACGAGCTGGCGGTACAGCTGCCGCAGTTGCGTCGCCAGTTGATGCGCGTGATGAGCCGCGAGATACGCGACGACCAGCAGATGATGCTGTTGCTGTCGAAGAAGACGGCCGACGAGCGCATCGCCACCTTCCTGGTCAACCTGTCCGCGCGCTTCCGCGCCCGCGGCTTTTCCGCCAGCCAGTTCCGTCTGTCGATGTCGCGCAACGAGATCGGCAACTACCTTGGCCTCGCGGTCGAAACCGTCTCCCGCGTGTTCACCCGCTTCCAGCAGAACGGTCTGCTGGCGGCTGAGGGCAAGGAAGTTCACATCCTCGACCCGATCGAGCTGTGTGCCCTAGCCGGCGGCAATCTGGAGGGCTGATTCTCCCCCTCAGATCCGATTCAAACGACGCGCCTGCGGCTCCTTGCCCAGGCGCGTTTATCTTGGCGCGCCATGGCGCCAGTTCCCACTCAAGCCACAGGTTCCTCGATGATCTTCGACGAATTCGCCATCAAATCCGTTATCCGTCCGGTCGTGGACTTCCCCAAGCCGGGCGTGGTGTTTCGTGATATCACGCCGCTGTTCCAGTCGCCGCGCGCATTGCGGATGGTTGTGGACAGCTTCATCCAGCGCTATGTGGAAGCGGAATTCAGCCACGTCGGCGCCCTCGATGCCCGCGGCTTCCTGCTCGGCCCCATCATCGCCTACGAGCTGAACAAGCCGCTGATCCTGTTCCGCAAGAAGGGCAAGTTACCGGCCGATCTGCTGGTGGAAACCTATTCCACCGAGTACGGTGATTCGGTCATCGAAGTGCAGCGCGACAGCCTGTGCGAGGGCGACTCCGTGTTGCTGATGGATGACTTGATCGCCACCGGCGGGACGCTGATCGCCGCCGCCAACCTGGTCAAGCGCATGGGCGCCAGCGTCTACGAAGCCGCCGCGATCATCGACCTTCCGGAACTGGGCGGCTCGACCAAGCTGAGCGACACCGGTATTTCTACCTTCACCCTCACCGCATTCGCCCTCGACGAACGCTGAGTCGCGGTTCAGGCGCGCCGCTCCAGGCCATCGAGCAGGCTCGCGCCGATGAACAGATCGATGATCATCTCTTCCGCCTCGGTACTCAGCGAGGCGCGCCGATCAACCTGTTCCAGATAGTCCAGCGACGACTGGAACAGGTGGCGGCTGACCAGCGAAGACAGCCGCAGCAGCGTTTCCCCCTCGAGCCCACCGAGAAGTCCGAGCTCCAGCATATCCTCGGCCATGTCACGGGCGAACGCCTCCATCACCTCGCGCAACGCGGCGCGCAAGACCGGGGAAGCACCGTGCAACTCGCGGACACCCACGATGAAACCGCTGGGATTCTGCTCGACGAAACGGAAGTACAGGCGAACCGTTTCGCGGCATACCAGGCGACTGCGCCCCAGGTCGACTCCCAGCACCATCGGCCCTATCGGTCCGTTCGCTTGCGCGCGCTGCGCCGCCTCCCGACGCAATTCGCGCAGCGGCTGGCGCAACTGCTCGGAGAGGTCCTGGATCAGTGCCAGCCCCAGCGCATCGAGACTGTCGAAATGCCGATAGAAGGTGTTTGGATTGAGCCCCGCCTCGCGCGCGAGCTCGCGCAAACCCAGGCTGCTCAGGCTGCGCGACCCCGCCACCAGGCGTAGCGCCGCCTGCATCAACTGTTGCTTCCCCGCTGCCCTTTCCTGCTGAAGCCGAACCATCGTTTGCCTCGCGCCGCACACCCAACGGAGGTTAGGTTGCGCGATATGTATACAGTTGTCTACCTTTCGTGGGAGTCGCTTTCAATCGCGGCGAACTACAAGAGGATTCCCGCCATGACGCTCCCCTCGGCTACAACTCCCGTCGCCCGCTGCAAGATCGCCATCATCGGCACTGGGTTTTCCGGCCTTGGCATGGCGATGCGCCTGAAACAGCGCGGCGAAGAGGACTTTCTGCTATTCGAGAAGGACCAGGGCGTCGGCGGGACTTGGCGAGTCAACAACTACCCCGGTTGCGCCTGCGACGTGCAATCCCACCTCTACTCGTTTTCCTTCGAGCCGAACCCTAACTGGACGCGGATGTTCGCCCGCCAGCCGGAAATCAGAAGCTACCTGGAAGCCTGCTGGATGAAGTACGGCCTGCAGGAGAAAACCCGGCTGGGCTGTGAAATCACCCGCCTGAGCTGGGACGAGCCCGAACAGCGCTGGCGGATCGAAGATCGCCATGGCCGGCACTACAGCGCGCAATTCGTCGTTTCCGGCATGGGCGGCTTGTCCACGCCCGCTATTCCGGCGTTGAACGGGCTGGAGAACTTCGCCGGCGCCCGGTTTCACTCGCAGCAGTGGGACCACGACTACGACCTCGCCGGCAAGCGCGTGGCGGTGATCGGCACTGGCGCCTCGGCGATCCAGTTCGTGCCGCAAATCCAGCCACGGGTCGCGCACCTGGACCTCTACCAACGCACGCCGCCGTGGATCATGCCCAAGCCGGATCGAGCGATCAGTGCGCGCGAGCAGTGGCGTTTCAGACGCTTTCCCCTGCTGCAGAAGGCCTGGCGCGGGGCGCTCTACGGCATGCTGGAAAGCCGCGTGATCGGCTTCTCCCTCAGTCCTCGACTGATGAAGTTCGCCGCGGAGATCGCCAAGCGACACCTTCACAAGCACGTCCGGGACCCGGCGCTGCGGGCCACGCTCACGCCGGACTACGTGATGGGCTGCAAGCGCGTGCTCATTTCCAACGACTACTACCCCGCGCTGACCCGGCCCAACGTCGCCGTGATCACCAGCGGGATCCGCGAGATTCGCGCCAACAGCATCGTCGACCTGGACGGAACGGAGCGGCCCGTAGACGCGATCATCTTCGGCACCGGTTTCACGCCCAGCGATCCGCTGCCGCGCGGGGTGATTTTCGGTCGCGACGGCGTCGACCTGCTCGACACCTGGCCGCTCGGCCCGGAGGCCTACAAGGGCACGCTCACCGCGGGCTTTCCCAACCTGTTCTTCCTGATGGGCCCCAACACCGGGCTCGGGCACAACTCGATGGTCTACATGATCGAATCGCAGATCGGCTACGTGCTCGGCGCGCTGGAACAACTGCAGCGCGACGGGCTGTCGAGCCTGGAGGTCAGGGCCGAGGCACAGCGCCGATTCAACGGAACGCTGCAGAACGACCTCGGCAATACGGTATGGAATGCCGGCGGTTGCAAGAGCTGGTATCTGCACCCCCTCAGCGGTCGCAATTGCACAGTGTGGCCCGGATTCACCTGGCGTTTCCGCCAATTGACCAGGCACTTCGACGCCGACGCCTACCACTTCGCGAAACCGCAGCCAGCCCTCGCGCCTCGGCCTGCCGTTCAACCACAGGAGCTCGAAGCATGAAGACGTTCGCCAACAAGGTCGCCGCCATCACCGGCGCCGGCTCCGGCATCGGCCGGGCATTGGCCCTGGACCTCGCGCGTCGCGGTTGCCACCTGGCACTCAGCGACGTGAACGAGGACTCGTTGCGACACACCGCGGAACAGGCCCGCAGGCTTGGCGTGCAGGTGAGCGAATCCCGCGTGGACGTCAGCGATGCCGTCGCCATGCAGCGCTGGGCGGGCCAGGTAGCGGCCGAACACGGCAGGATCAACCTCATCTTCAACAACGCCGGGGTCGCCCACGGCGGCACGGTCGAAGGCAGCGAACTGTCCGATTACGAATGGATCATGGGCATCAACTTCTGGGGAGTGGTGCACGGCAGCAAGGCGTTCCTGCCTCACCTGCGCGCCTCCGGGGACGGACATGTCATCAACGTCTCCAGCGTCTTCGGCCTCTTCGCCCAGCCAGGCATGAGCGCCTACAACGCCAGCAAGTACGCGGTGCGCGGCTTCACCGAATCCCTGCGCCAGGAGCTGGACCTCGCGGCCTGCGGGGTATCCGCCAGTTGCGTGCACCCCGGCGGGATACGCACCAACATCGCGAAAACCGCGCGGATGAATGACAGCCTGGCGGCGATCACCGGCCAGGACAGCGAGAAGGCGCGCCAGCAATTCCACGACCAGTTGCTGCGAACCACACCCGAGCGGGCGGCCGCGGTGATCCTCGACGGCGTGCTGCGCGATCGCCGGCGTATTCTCATCGGTTCGGATGCCCGTGCCGCGGATTGGATGCAGCGGCTGCTGCCGGCGCTCTATCAGCGTCTGGTCACGGCGGCGACGCGCTTCGGCGCACGCAGGCCGAGCAGGACGGGCGACAAGATCGGCAGCGTCACCGACTGATCCGACCTTGCCGGTCGCTCAAAGCGGTTCGGCGATCCAGAACAGCGGACGTTCCAGCAACGGCGCGCTGGTCTTGTGCTCACTCTCGAAGACCTGTCGCACGCCCGCGCATTCGTGGACGAAGGCATAGGCGGCCAGACGATGGCTGCCATCCACCAGATAGGCGTTGCGCTGATCGCCGACCACGACCGGCGGCTCGGAGAAGTCTCCCGTCGAAAGCAGGCAGCGGACCTCGCGCCAGAAACGTTGGCGGCTGTCCTCGCCAATGAAGCGACTGAGGAAGGTCTCCTCGTTTCCGGCGTGGGTCCGCACCAGATCGAGCAGGCCGTTGACGGTTTCCTCGGAGAACACGAAAGCCGATGGTCGCAGCGCCTCGCTCCGCCATTGGATACGGGTCCACTGCGCCACTGGCGCATTGAACACCCCTTCCAGCCGGGCAACCACCGTGGCCATTTCACTGCCCGGTAACGGAGGCCAGCTGTTATCGCCGGCGGCAAAGGGAATACAGGCGGAAATCACCGGCGCGGGGAAATTAGGCAACTCGGCCTGAACCATCGCCGCAAGTCTGTCGCGGATCATCGTCGAGTCGTTCGGCACGAAGGCCGTCCGATCCTGGGAGTACGGGCTGGCGCTGAACATCATGGCTATCCGGATCGCTGGAATTGCATGACATCAGCAAGC
>NZ_DJTK01000003.1:50538-58121 GCF_002438225.1 Pseudomonas sp. UBA6310
CCGGCATTGTCGAGTTTCAAACTGCATGAATGCTTCAGGGCCGGGTTGCAATTTGCCCGCCTGCCGCCTACAGCCCCATCTGCTTGGCGATGATCTCGTTCATGATCTCCCGCGAGCCGCCGCCAATCGAAAGAATCCGCACGTCCCGGTACAACCGCTCCACCAGGCTCTCGCGCATGTAACCCATGCCGCCCAGAATCTGCACCGCGTCATGGGTGATGCGCTCGGCGGCGTCGGTGGCGATGTTCTTGGCCATGGAGATTTCCTTGATCACCGACTTGCCCGCGGCCATCTTCGCCGCCTGGCGATAGGTGAACTCGCGCGAGCCCTCCAGCTGCGTGGCCATTTCCGCGAGGCGGTGCTTGAGCACCTGGAACTTGCCAATCGGCTTGCCGAAGGCACTGCGCTCGCGCGCCCAGCGCATCGCTTCCTCCAGGGCCATCTGCGACGTCATGTTGGCCATGATCGCCAACGCCAGTCGCTCCGACTGGAAGTTCGCCATGATGCAGGCGAAGCCGGCATTTTCCACGCCGATGAGGTTTTCCCGGGGTACCCGGCAATCCTCGAAGAACAACTCGGCGGTATCCGACGCCCACCAGCCCATCTTCTTCAGCGGCTGCCCGACCCGGAATCCGGGTGTGCCCTTCTCGATCAGCAGCAGGCTTATCCCGCCAAATCCCACGTCACCGGTACGCACCGCCACGGTGTAGTAGTCCGCGCGCGCGCCACTGGTGATGAAGGTCTTGCTGCCGCTGACCCGATAGAAATCGCCCTCGCGCACCGCGCGGGTCTTCAGATTGGCCACGTCGGAGCCGCCGGAAGGCTCGGTGACCGCCAGGGCGATGACCTTTTCTCCCGCCAGAACGGCCGGAACCACGCGCTCGCGCAGGGCCGGAAGCGCCCAGCGCAATACCGGCGGCAAGCCGATGTCGAGCGAGCCCAGACCGGCCACCAGGCCGCCAGAGCCGCAGCGCATCAGCTCCTCGCTGGCGGCGACCTTGGCGAACAGGTCGCCTTCATGGCTGCCGCCGAATGCCTCCGGATACCCGATGCCGAGGATTCCCGCCGCACCCGCCTGGCGATAAAGCGCCAGGGGAAAGCTGCCCTGCTCTTCCCAGACGTCGACCTGAGGGAGGATTTCCCTTTCGACGAAGCGCCGCACCGAATCGCGCACCAGTTGGTGGGACGGCTCGAAGTATTCCTGGCAGGCAGACATGGCATCGCTCCAATAGGATCAGCGACGACCTTACCTAGCGCTTGCTTGGTTTTCAATCAGCCAGTTGTGCCACCGGCGATGGCATTTGCGCCGTCAGCGAGAAACCCGCGAGCGAAACAGGGCCTGGTGTTCGCGGCACTGGGCGGCGCCGAGAAGGAATACGCCGTGGCCGCCCCGGGCGAATTCCAGCCAGGTGAAGCGCACTTCCGGATACAGCGCCTCGACATGCACCTGGCTGTTGCCGACCTCGACGATCAGCAGACCGCGCTCGGTCAGATGATCCGCCGCCTCGGCGAGCATTCGCCGCACCAGATCCAGGCCGTCATCACCGCAGGCCAGCCCCATCGCCGGCTCGTGGTGGTACTCGGCCGGCATGTCGGCGAAATCCTCGGCATCGACATAGGGCGGATTGGAGACGATCAGGTCGAAACGCTGACCCGGCAGGCCGTCGAAGCCATCGCCCTGGACCGTATGCACGCGCGCCTCGAGGTCATGCCGCTCGATGTTCTGGTTGGCGACTTCCAGGGCATCGAAGGACAGGTCCGCCAGCAGCACTTCCGCCTCTGGAAAGGCATAGGCGCAGGCGATGCCGATGCAGCCGGAACCGGTACAGAGGTCGAGGATGCGTTTCGGCTCATCCGCCAGCCAGGGCGTGAAGTGCCCGTCGATCAGTTCGGCGATGGGCGAGCGCGGCACCAGAACACGTTCGTCGACCAAGAACGGCAGCCCGCAGAACCACGCCTCGCCAAGCAGGTAGGCGGTCGGTACGCGCTCCTCGATGCGCCGCCGCAGCAATTCCTGCAGGGCGTCGCGCTCGTCATCCTCCAGCCGGCAATCGAGGTAGCTGTCGGCGATTTCGTAGGGCAGGTGCAATGCACCGAGGACCAGTTCGCGCGCCTCGTCCCAGGCGTTGTCGGTGCCATGGCCGAAGAACAGCTCCTCGGCATGGAAACGGCTGACGGCCCAGCGAATATGATCGCGCAGGCTGCGCAGGCGGGAAGACGAAGCGGTCACGGCGGTGCTCCAAGGCAAAAAAGCGCAAGTTTAGCCCAAGGCCGGCGCTGAAACACCGCACGGGAAAGCCCTGAAATGGCGCGGACCGAGTGCCGGGGTTTTAACGATTCACTTCCGCGGGCCGGCAGGTGACAATTGGCAGATGTTGCATTAAGAGGATTCCCGCCATGTCCATGCCGCAAACCCTGTTCCAGCTCAGCGGCCGTGGTTATGCACCGGCCACCCTGAGTAACGCCACGCTGTTGATCATCGATGCGCAGGAAGAGTATCGCAGCGGTGCGATGGTCCTGCCCGGCCTGCAACCGGCGGTCGAGGAGATCGCCAGCCTGCTCGCCGCCGCGCGCCAGCTCGGTCGTCCGGTCGTCCACGTGCGCCACCTAGGCATTCCCGGCGGCCTGTTCGACCCGCAGGGGCCGCGCGGCGACTTCCTGCCCGGGCTGGCCCCGCAGGCCGGTGAAACCGTGGTCGAGAAACGCCTGCCTAACGCATTCGCCGGCACCGACCTGCATGACCGCCTGCTCGCCATCGGTCATCTGGACCTGATCGTCTGCGGGTTCATGACCCATTCCAGCGTCAGCACCACGGTGCGTGCCGCCAAGGATTACGGTTACCGCTGCACCCTGGTGGACGCCGCCTGCGCAACCCGCGACGTGCCGATGGGCGCGTCCTGCCTCTCCGCCGCCGACCTGCACAAGGTCGAAGTCGCCGCCCTCGCCGACAACTTCGCCACCGTGGTTGCCGACGCCAAGGCCCTGGTCTGAATCGGACGCGCTGCGGCGCGCCGAGGAACCCGAACGCCCCACGCGAGTCATAGGCCGATATTCGAAAGGAAAGGGTTCTGAATGAAGTTAACCGATAGCTACGCCCGCACTCTGCGGCCACGCAAGCCCAGCCGCTGGCTGTGGCGCTTCGCGGCCTTGCTCGCGTTGCTGTTCGGCATCGTCGGCCTGCTGATGGGGTTCACCGGCGCGGCCACCCTGCTCGGCCATCCCATGGTACTGGGCGAATTCAACGACACCGCGAGCGAAGCCGGCGTGCTGCTCGGTGGCGGCCTGTTTCTCCTGTTGCTGGCGATCCTGCTCTGGCGCAAGTGCCGTCGCAGTCTGCAGGCCGGCAACGACCTGAGCATCGCCCCGCACCTCCTGAAGAAGCGCGGCTGACGTCGGTCACGCCAGGCGTGAGATCGCGGGCGCCTTCCGATCTCCGCAAGCGTTTCCAACCCCGGCGCCCGTTCACCCGCGCGACGAGCGACTGGGCGAAGGGCCGCTGATAGACTGCGCCGTTCCGAGGAGGACGACATGCAAGACGACGAAACCGACCTGTTCGCCGCGCAAATGCGCGGCGTCAAGCGCATTCAGGTGGACATCGCCGATACCGGCAAACCGCGGGCCGATCGCCTGCAGGTGGCCAGCCGGCGGCACAACGCGATCCAGCCCAACGACCGGGTCAAGGTGGACGGGCTGTCCGACCAGTTCGTCATCGATGTGGGCGCCGAGGACGAACTCTACTGGGCGCGTGACGGCGTCCAGGAAAGCCAGATGCGCAAGCTCAAGGCCGGACAGATCGAGTTCGAGGGCAGCCTGGACCTGCACGGCATGCGCGTGGAACAGGCGCGGGGAATCCTCTGGGAGTTCCTCGCCGAAGCCGCCAAGCACGAAGTGCGCTGCGCCCGCGTCACCCACGGCAAGGCGGCGCGCGTCGATGGCAAGCGTCCGATGATCAAGAGCCACGTCAACACCTGGCTGCGCCAGCACCCTCAGGTGCTCGGCTTTGCCTCGTGCACGCCGCGGCATGGCGGAACGGGCGCGATCTACCTGCTGCTCAAGCGCACGATGATGGAAGGTCGCGACGAGTGAGGCCGCCGCGGCGGTGCTCACCCACGAAAAGGGCCGCAGCGCGGCCCTTGTTCATTCACTCGCGGTAGTCGTCCGGGGTTTCCGGCAACTGCCCGAGCAACTCGCGCAGGCCCTCGCCCCACTGTCCGCGCACGCCCTCAAAATAGGCGTCGCCCTCCTCCACGCGATATCCCTTCGGCACCACCAGGCTATCCGTCCGGTACACCAGCAGGTCCAGCGGCATGCCCACCGAGAGGTTACTGCGGATGGTCGAGTCGAAGGAGATCAGCGCGCAGCGCAGGGCTTCGTCGAGCGGTGAGTAGAACGTCAGCGCGCGGTCGAGGATTGGCTTGCCGTACTTGCTCTCACCGATCTGGAAATACGGGGTATCCGGCGTTGCGGCAATGAAATTGCCCTGTGGATAGAGGTTGAACAGGCCCGGCTCCTGGCCTTTGATCTGCCCGCCGAGAAGGAACGAACAGCTCATGTCGACGCCGCCATCCTGGCGCGAATCGTGTTCGCTCATCTCGCGAATCGTCTGGCCGACCAGCCGCGCGGCGTCGAACAGCGTCGTCACGTTGTACAGGTGCGGGCAATCGCCATTGAGCCGCTGGCGCAGCAGGTTGATCACCGATTGCGAGGTCGCCAGGTTGCCGGCGGTCTGCAGCACGATCAACCGCTCGCCCGGCACGCCGAACACGTAGAGCTTGCGGAAGGTGGCGATGTGGTCGACGCCGGCATTGGTGCGCGAGTCGGAGACGAAAACCAGGCCATCGGCGAGGTTCATGGCGACGCAGTAAGTCATGAATGAGTGATCTCGAGTTGATTGAGCGCCGGGTTGTCGGTTTTGCACCGACAGCCTGGAGCACTCATTTTACAACTTGAGCAGCGCGCATCGTCGCCGATTGCGCGCGGCGGGCCCTCACTGCTGGGTCTGACCCTGGGATTGCCCCTGGGATTGCGATTGCGACAGGGTCGGCGACACCAGCACCTTGGCGTGCATCTGCTCGACGCCGCCGCCACGGCGCATGCCGCGTACCGGGCAGGCATCGAGGTAATCCAGCCCTACGGCGAGTTTCAGGTGGCGCTCCGGGCGCGACAGGCCGTTGGTCACGTCGAAGCTGTACCAGGCGTCGTTCAGCCAGGCTTCCGCCCAGGCGTGACTGGCCAGGTGGCCGGCGTCCTCGGTGTAGATGTAGCCGGAGACGTAGCGCGCCGGGATGCCCAGGCTGCGCGCGCAGGCGAGGAACGCGTGGGTGTGGTCCTGGCAGACGCCGCTCTTGCCGGCAAAGGCTTCGGCGGCGCTGCTGTCGACCTTGGTGGAGCCGGGGGTATAGACGATCCGTTCGCTCAGTGCATTCATCAGGCGGATCAGTGCATCGCGATCGCGGTGGCTGTTGCACTGCTGGTGGGCGAACTCGCGCAGCGCCTCGTCCGGCTGGGTCAGTCGGGTGAAGCGCAGGTACGGATACGCCGACTGGTCGTCGTGCTCTGCTTCGCAGTGCTCGTCGATGTCGACTTCACCGCTGGCGCTGATGATCAGGTCGTCGTGCGGTTCGTCCATGGTCAGCACGTGAAGGATGTTGCCGAAGGGGTCGAGCTGCGCGCGCACCGGGCGCGGTAGGCTGAGCTGCCAGTTGAGTACGTGCTGGCGCTCGCTGTCGTGCGGCGTCAGGCGCAGGTACTGGATGCTGGTGCGCACCTGATCATCGTAGTGATAGGTGGTGTCGTGGCTGATGGACAGTCTCATGCCGCCTCCAGGTAGGAAATGTGGATGGCGCTTCCGAGCTGGCCCACCAGTTGGATGAACTCGGTGATCCAGCCGTGCAGGCCTTCCTCGCCGTTGAGCACTTCTTCGATGCTGCTGTAACGCAGGCGGGCGTCCATTTCCGCGGCCAGTCGTTGTGCGGGCCGGCCGTTGTCGCCGGGCAGGCTGGAAAGAATCAGATTCAGTTCCTCCAGACAGGCACGCAGCGAGCGTGGCACGTCCGGACGCAGCAGGAGCAGCTCGGCCACCTTCCGCGCGTGCGGCGAGCCGCGGTAGATCTCGGCGAAGGCCTCGAACGAGGACAACGCGCGCAGCAAGGCGCTCCACTGGTAGTAGGCGCGCGCCGAGCGGTCGTCGATGTCGTCTTCCTCGCCGAGCAGCTCATAGCGCGCATCGAGCAGGCGCAGGGTGTTGTCGGCGCGCTCGATGAAGGTTCCCAGGCGGATGAAGCGGTAGGAATCGCTGCGCATGATGGTGCCGAAGGTGGCGCCACGGAACAGGTGCGAACGCTCCTTGACCCATTCGCAGAACCGGCTGATGCCGTAGCCGCCAAGGCCCTGCTGGGCGATGCCGCGCATTTCCAGCCAGGTGGCGTTGATGTTTTCCCACATGTCCGCGGTGATGCGCCCGCGTACGGCATGCGCGTTGGTGCGAGCGGCGCCCAGGCAGCTGTAGATACTCGCCGGGTTGTTCGCGTCGAAGGCGAAGAAGTGCAGCATGCGCTCGGCGTTGAGCTGGCCATGCAGCTCGAGGTAATCGTCGAAGGTGCCGGTGATCAGCAGCGGCATCGCCAGTTCGTCGAGGCCGTCGCCGCGTCCGTCGTGCGGCATCAGCGACAGCGAGTAGCTGACGTCGAGCATGCGCGCGAGGTTCTCCGCGCGCTCCAGGTAACGTGACATCCAGTACAGGTCAGAGGCCGTTCTCGAAAGCATTCCCTTAATCCTCCACTACCCAGGTGTCCTTGGTTCCGCCGCCCTGCGACGAGTTGACCACCAGCGATCCCTCGCGCAAGGCCACTCGGGTAAGACCGCCGGGAACCAGCTGCGTTTCGCGGCCAGTCAGGACAAAGGGGCGCAGGTCGATGTGGCGCGGCGCGATGCCCTTCTCGACGAAGGTCGGGCAGGTCGACAGGCTCAGCGTCGGCTGCGCGATGTAGGCCTCCGGCCGGGCGATGATGCGCTGGCGGAAATCCTCGATCTCCGCGCTGCTGGCAGCCGGGCCGACCAGCATCCCGTAGCCGCCGGAACCCTGGGTTTCCTTGACCACCAGCTCCGGCAGGTTGGCCAGTACGTGGGACAACTCGGCCGGCTTGCGGCATTGCCAGGTCGGCACGTTCTTCAGGATCGGCTCCTCGCTGAGGTAGAAGCGGATCATGTCGGTGACGAACGGGTAGACCGACTTGTCGTCCGCCACGCCAGTGCCGATCGCGTTGGCCAGCACCACGTTGCCCGAGCGATAGGCCGACAGCAGCCCGGGGACGCCGAGCATGGAGTCCGGGTTGAACGCCAGCGGGTCGAGGAAGGCATCGTCGAGGCGACGGTAGATCACATCCACCGGGCGCGCGCCGGCGGTGGTGCGCATGAACACCTTCTCGTCGCGGACGAACAGGTCGGCACCTTCCACCAGCTCCACGCCCATCTCGCGGGCGAGGAAGGCGTGTTCGAAGTAGGCGCTGTTGAAGCGCCCCGGCGTCAGCACCACGACGCTGGGGTTGTCCATCGGGCTGGCGCACTTGAGGGTGTCCAGCAGC
>NZ_DJTK01000018.1:0-37118 GCF_002438225.1 Pseudomonas sp. UBA6310
TGCCGGTGCCCTGCGCGGCGGCGAATGCCGGCCAGTCGCGCCGGCGGACCCAGCGCCCACGGTCGTGCGCCGGATGGGCGCCGAGCGGCGACGCGCAGCCGTCGGGCCAGGGGTAGAACAGGCAGCCGCCGAGCCACAGGCGGGCGTCGGCCTGGCGCACGCCCAGCGTTTCGAGCGCGGCGAGGCCTTCGGGGCGCGCGGAAAGAGGCAGTTGGTGGCTGCTCAGGCGCTCCAGTTTCAGATCGAGACGATCACGTCCGCCGGGCCCGATCCAGTTCGCCGGATCGCCGCCGTCGCGCTCATCGGGGCCGAGGTAGAGCTTCATCGCCAGTTCCAGGTGATGCACGCCCGCGCCATCTCGCAGCAGCAGGTCGAGTTCGCCCAGCGTGCGGTTGCCTTCGCGGATCGGCAGGTTGGCGGCGATCAGTTCGATGTTCGGCGCAGCGCGCAGGGCGAACTGCCAGAGCTGTTCGTAATACAGGCCGAGGCGGCGGATCGGGTGGCGCTGCAGCCAGTCGCGCAGCGTGCGGTCGTCGTCATCCAGTTGCCACAGCCAGGCCGCCAGGCGCTGCGGGTCGTCGGCCCAGGCACTGCCGGTGAGCGGATGACGCTGCGCCCAAGGCGCATCCTGCAGCAGCGGCGCGGACAGCAGCGCCCAGGCCAGGTCGCGCACGGCGGCGGACTGGAAGCGGCGGGGCAGGTCGGCGAGCGGGGCGAAGGGCTGCATGCTGCGAGCATAGCGCAGGCTTCGGTGGCGCTGGCGCAAGGGAGAAAGCGCGCTGGCACGGTGGTCTCACGCCAGTGGCCGGTGGCTTTGCCGTTGGTCTGCGGCGGACCTTTCGCCCATAATCCGCCTCTTCGCTAGCCCGAGCCCTGGAATCCCCATGGAGCAATTTCGCAATATCGGCATCATCGGTCGCCTCGGCAGTTCGCAGGTGCTGGAGACCGTTCGCCGACTCAAACGCTTCCTGCTGGACCGTCACCTGCACGTGGTCCTCGAGGAGTCCATCGCCGAAGTGGTGCCCGGGCACAACCTGCAGACCGCCTCGCGACGCATTCTCGGCGAGATCTGCGACCTGGTGATCGTGGTCGGCGGCGACGGCAGCATGCTCGGCGCGGCGCGTGCGCTGGCCTGGTCGAAGGTCCCGGTGCTGGGCATCAACCGTGGCAGCCTGGGCTTCCTCACCGACATTCGCCCGGACGACCTGGAAGCCAAGGTCGGCGAGGTGCTCGATGGCCAGTACAGCGTGGAGAACCGCTTCCTGCTGGAAGCCGAGGTGCGCCGCAACGGCGACTCCATCGGCGAGGGCGACGCGCTCAACGACGTGGTGCTGCACCCCGGCAAGTCGACGCGGATGATCGAGTTCGAGCTGCACATCGACGGCCAGTTCGTCTGCAGCCAGAAGGCCGACGGCCTGATCATCGCCACGCCAACCGGCTCCACCGCCTATGCGCTGTCCGCCGGCGGGCCGATCATGCACCCCAAGCTGGACGCCATCGTCATCGTGCCGATGTACCCGCACACGCTGTCCAGCCGGCCGATCGTGGTCGACGGCAACAGCGAGCTGAAAATCGTCGTGTCGCCGAACATGCAGATCTATCCGCAGGTCTCATGCGACGGACAGAACCATTTCACCTGCGCGCCAGGCGATACCGTGACGATCAAGAAGAAACCGCAGAAGCTGCACCTGATCCATCCGCTGGACCACAACTACTACGAAGTGTGCCGGACCAAGCTGGGCTGGGGCAGTCGGCTGGGCGGAGGCGACTGATGCTCGACCCCGCGCGCGGCTACGACCTGATCGGCGACGTGCATGGCTGCGCACGGACTCTCGAACGCCTGCTCGACGGGCTCGGCTATCACCGCCAGGCGGGCGTCTGGCGTCACCCGCGGCGGATGGCGCTGTTCCTCGGCGACATCGTCGACCGCGGCCCGCGGGTGCGCGAGGCGCTGCACCTGGTGCGCGACATGGTCGCGGCGGGGCAGGCGCTGTGCATCATGGGCAACCACGAATTCAACGCGCTGGGCTGGAGCACGCCGGCGCCGCCGGGCAGCGGCTGCAGCTTCGTGCGCGAACACACGCCGCGGCACGAGCGGATGATCCGCGAGACGCTGGCGCAGTTCGACGGCCACCCGGCCGACTGGCGCGACTTCCTCGGCTGGTTCTACGAGCTGCCGTTGTTCATCGACGCCGGGCGTTTCCGCCTGGTGCACGCCTGCTGGGACAGCAGCCTGATCGAGCCGCTGCGCGCGCAGTTCGCCGATGGCCGCGTCGACGAGCCGTTCGTTCAGGCCTCGGCGGTGAAAGGCAGCTTCGCCTGCACGGTGTTCGACCGCCTGCTGCGCGGCACCGATCTTCCACTGCCGCACGGGCTGACCCTCACCAGCGAGGAAGGCTTCACCCGGCGCACGTTCCGCACCAAGTTCTGGGAGGAGAGCCCGGCAACCTACGGCGATATCGTGTTCCAGCCGGACGCGTTGCCGGACAGCGTCGCCGAGATGCCGCTGTCGGAGACCCAGAAGAGCCGGCTGTTCCTCTATGGCCCGCACGAGCCGCTGCTGTTCGTCGGCCACTACTGGCGCACCGGCAAGCCGGCGCCGATCCGCGGCAACCTGGCCTGCCTCGACTACAGCGCGGTGATGTACGGCAAGCTGGTCGCCTATCGCCTGGACGACGAGCGCCGCCTCGATCCGCACAAGTTCGTCTGGGTCGACGTCGAGCGGCCGGAGTCGCTGCGATGAGCCGGGTCGCCGCCATGCGCCTGCCGATCGCAACCGACCTCAGCGGCTTCGTCGGCCTGCTGCGTAGCCTGAACGTTCCGTACCGGGTCAGCGAGGAATCCGGCGAGCAGGTGCTCTGGGTGCCGGGCGAGGAACTGGCGGAGCAGGTCCGCGATCTCTACACGCGTTTTCCGCACGGCAATCCGGAGCAGCCGCCGAGCCGTTTCGTGCGGCCGTCCGGCAGCCCGCTGGCGCGCCTTAAGCGCAGCCCGGCGACCGCCGCCGTGCTGCTGCTGACGCTGATCGTCGCGGCGCTCACGTTCCTTGGCGACAACTTCTCCAGCATCCGCTGGCTGACCTTCCAGGACTTCCGCATCCAGGGCGAGTACCTGCAGTTCGTCCCGCTGGCGGTGAGCCTGGATGCCGGCGAGTGGTGGCGGCTGGTCACGCCGATGCTGCTGCACTTCGGCTTCCTTCACCTGGCGATGAACGCGCTGTGGTACTGGGAGCTGGGCGGGCGCATCGAGGCGCGCCAGGGCGCTTCGATGCTGCTGGCGCTGACGCTGCTGTTCAGCCTGGCGTCGAACGTCGGGCAGTACCTGTTCGGCGGCCCGGCGCTGTTCGGCGGACTCTCCGGCGTGCTCTACGGGCTGCTCGGCCACTGCTGGATCTTCCAGCGCCTGGCGCCCAATCCGGCCTACCAGTTGCCCAGGGGCGTGCTGGGGATGATGCTGATCTGGCTGCTGGTGTGCCTGTCCGGCGTGATCGGCGCGCTGGGCTTCGGCTCCATCGCCAATGCCGCCCACGTCACCGGCCTGATCGCCGGCTGCGCGACCGGCCTGATCGGCGGCCTGCTGGCCCGCCGCTCATCACCGTAGGGTGGGCTTCAGCCCACCATAGCTCGCCTAGTTCGCCTATTTTTCGTGCCGCGTGGGCTGAAGCCCACCCTACGGTCGTCGCATCGCGAGCGGCGCTCGCCACGGCGGGCATTCCGGTAGAATGGCGGCATTCCCCGACTGCGGAGCTGCCATGTCGACTTTTTCCGAGATGATCGAAAACATCACCCCCGAGATCTACCAGAGCCTCAAGCTCGCCGTTGAGATCGGCAAGTGGCCGGACGGCCGCAAGCTGACCCAGGAGCAGAAGGAGCTGAGCCTGCAGGCGGTGATCGCCTGGGAGCTGCAGAACCTGCCGGAAGAGGAACGCACCGGCTACATCAACCAGCAGTGCGCATCGCACGCCAAGCCGGAGCCGCAGATCCTGTTCAAGTCGGACACCGTGCATTGAGGTCCGAGTCGTGTTGAGCGAGCTGGGCCGCGGTGCCCTGAGCAAGATGTCGGTGCGCCTCGATGCACCGGTGCAGTACGCCTTTCGTCTCGGCGAGCAGGAGATTCCGGTCAATCCGCTGATCGGCCGTTCGCTGCGCCTGGAATACCTCGGTGCGATCCACTGCAGCCATTGCGGTCGCCAGACCCGCAAGAGCTTCAGCCAGGGCTACTGCTATCCGTGCTTCACCCGGTTGCCGCAGTGCGACCTGTGCATCGTCAGCCCCGAGCGCTGCCACCATGAACTGGGCACCTGCCGCGATCCCGAGTGGGGCACCAGCTTCTGCATGACCGATCACGTGGTCTACCTGGCCAACTCGTCGGCGGTGAAAGTGGGGATCACCCGCGCCAGCCAGATGCCGACGCGCTGGCTCGACCAGGGCGCCAGCCAGGCGCTGCCGATCCTGCGGGTCGCCACGCGCTTGCAGTCCGGGCTGGTCGAGGACCTCCTGCGCAGCCAGGTCGCCGACCGCACCAACTGGCGCACGTTGCTCAAGGGCGACGCCCCGCCGCTGGACCTGATCGCCGAGCGCGACCGTCTGCTCGACCACTGCGCCGAAGGGCTGCTGGCCTTGCAGCAGCGTTTCGGTCTGCAGGCGATCCAGCCGATTACCGAGGTGGCACCGCTGGAGATCCGTTATCCGGTGCACGCCTATCCGACCAAAGTGGTCAGTTTCGATCTGGACAAGACGCCCGTCGTCGAAGGTACCCTGATGGGCATCAAGGGCCAGTACCTGATCTTCGATACCGGCGTGATCAACATTCGCAAGTACACGGCGTACCAGTTGCTGGTATCGGCCTGACCCCCATTCCCCGCCCCGGCCCAGCGCCGGGGCTGCCAGGAGCCGAAAGATGCGCACCGAGCAAGCCAAGACGATCTACCTGAAGGACTATCAGGCGCCGGACTACCTGATCGACGAAACCACCCTGACCTTCGAACTGCACGAGGACCACACGCTGGTCCATGCACAACTGGTGATGCGGCGCAACCCGGAGAAGGGCGCCGGGCTGCCGGGCGCCGGGCTGCCGCCGTTGGTCCTCGACGGCCAGGAACTGGAGTTGCTCGCCGTGTCGCTGGACGACCGCGAGCTTGCGCCCGGCGACTATCAACTCGATGACAGCCACCTGATCCTGCAGCCGACCACGGCGCAGTTCACCGTCGACAGCACGGTGCGCATCCACCCGGAGAGCAACACCGCGCTGGAAGGTCTGTACAAGTCCGGCGGCATGTTCTGCACCCAGTGCGAGGCCGAGGGCTTCCGCAAGATCACCTACTACCTCGACCGCCCGGACGTGATGAGCAAGTTCACCACCACGGTGAGCGCCGAGCAGCATCACTACCCGGTGCTGCTCTCCAACGGCAACCCGGTGGCCAGCGGCAGCGAGGAGGGCGGTCGCCATTGGGCCACCTGGGAAGACCCCTTCAAGAAGCCGGCCTATCTGTTCGCCCTGGTCGCCGGCGACCTCTGGTGCGTCGAGGACAGCTTCACCACGATGAGCGGGCGCAACGTCGCCCTGCGCATCTACGTCGAGCCCGAGAACATCGACAAGTGCCAGCACGCCATGGACAGCCTGAAGAAGTCCATGCGCTGGGACGAGGAGGCCTACGGTCGCGAGTACGACCTGGACATCTTCATGATCGTCGCGGTGAACGACTTCAACATGGGCGCGATGGAGAACAAGGGCCTCAACATCTTCAACTCCAGCGCCGTGCTGGCCAAGGCCGAGACCGCCACCGACGCCGCCCACCAGCGCGTCGAGGCGATCGTCGCGCACGAGTACTTCCACAACTGGTCGGGCAACCGCGTGACCTGCCGCGACTGGTTCCAGCTGTCGCTCAAGGAAGGCTTCACCGTGTTCCGCGACGCCGGCTTCTCGTCCGACATGAACTCGGCGACGGTCAAGCGCATCGAGGACGTGGCCTTCCTGCGGACCCACCAGTTCGCCGAGGACAGCGGCCCGATGGCGCATTCGGTGCGCCCGGACTCGTTCATCGAGATCTCCAACTTCTACACCCTGACCGTCTACGAGAAGGGCTCGGAAGTGGTCGGCATGATCCGCACGCTGCTCGGCGCCGAAGGCTTTCGCAAGGGCAGCGATCTCTACTTCGAGCGTCACGACGGCCAGGCGGTGACCTGCGACGACTTCGTCAAGGCCATGGAGGACGCCAATGGCGTCGACCTCACCCAGTTCAAGCGCTGGTACAGCCAGTCCGGCACGCCGCGCCTGGAGGTCAGCGAGGCCTATGACGCCGCCGCGCAGCGCTACACCCTGACGTTCCGCCAGAGCTGCCCGCCAACCCCGGGCCAGCCGACCAAGGAACCCTTCGTGATTCCCGTGGCCCTCGGCCTGCTGGACGCGCAAGGCAACGATCTGCCGCTGCGCCTGGACGGCGAAGCCGCCGCCGGCGCCAGCAGCCGCGTGCTCTCGGTGACCGAGGCCGAGCAGTCGTTCAGTTTCGTCGGCGTCGCCGCCAAGCCGCTGCCTTCGCTGCTGCGCGGTTTCTCGGCGCCGGTCAAGCTGAGCTTCCCCTACGACCGCGACCAGTTGATGTTCCTCATGCAGCACGACTCCGACGGTTTCAACCGCTGGGAGGCCGGTCAGCAGTTGTCCGTGCAGGTGCTGCAGGAACTGATCGGCCAGCACCAGCGCGGCGAGGCCCTGGTGCTCGATCAGCGCCTGGTCGCCGCGCTGCGCAGCCTGATCGAGGATGAGTCGCTGGATCAGGCGATGGTCGCCGAGATGCTTTCCCTGCCGGGCGCCGCCTACCTCAGCGAGCTCAGCGAAGTGGCCGACATCGACGCCATCCACGCCGCCCGCGAGTTCGCCCGCGCGCAGATCGGCGAGGCCCTGTTCGCCCCGTTGTGGCAGCGCTACCAGGCCAACCGCGAGGTGTCGCGCCACTCGCCCTACGTCGCCGAGGAAAGCCACTTCGCCCGGCGCGCGCTGCAGAACATCGCGCTGTCGTACCTGATGCTGGGCAACGAGCCCGAGGTGCTGGCCGCCTGCGTGGATCAGTTCGACAACAGCGACAACATGACCGAGCGCCTGGCGGCGCTGGCGGTGTTGGTCAACTCGCCGTTCGAGGCCGAGCGCGGCAGGGCGTTGCAGATGTTCGCCGAGCACTTCAAGGACAACCCGCTGGTGATGGACCAGTGGTTCAGCGTGCAGGCCGCCAGCTACCTGCCGGGCGGGCTCGAGCGGGTGAAGGAGCTGATGAAGCATCCGGCCTTCACCCTGAAGAACCCGAACAAGGTGCGCGCGCTGATCGGCGCCTTCGCCGGGCAGAACCTGGTCAACTTCCACGCCGTCGATGGCAGCGGCTACCGCTTCCTGGCCGACCAGATCATCACGCTCAACGCGCTGAACCCGCAGATCGCCGCGCGTCAGCTGTCGCCGCTGACCCGCTGGCGCAAGTACGACGCCGCGCGGCAGGCGCTGATGAAGGCCGAGCTGGAGCGCATTCTGGCCTCGGGGGAGCTTTCCAGCGACGTCTACGAGGTGGTCAGCAAGAGCCTCGCCTGAGTAGTCGCCCGGGGCCGGGGAACCGGCTTCGATTCGTTACCGGTGGGTCAGAAAAAGGCCACGGCAGTCGCCGTGGCCTTTTTGCATCATGGCGCTGAATAAGCCGTCAATCACGGGGGTTTGGCCTTAACAAAACATAACGACACGCCGATTGTCACAGCCCGTCAAAGTCGGCAGCATAGGGGCGCTTCAACCGCACTATCACCAATAACAATAATGGGGGAAAGGTGTATGAGTGAGCCCACGTGGCGCACCCGGTCCGGTCTGTCTGCGGTTTTCCGCCGGCGGATTCTGCGACTCCACTCGCCGTTGACCAACGCACTGTCGTTGTGTGCCGCGTTTTCCATGCTCGGCCTGGGCGCCATGCCCCTGCAGGCCGAGGAAAGCGCCACCCGCGAACCCCTCTATGCCATCGAGTCGCCCAAGGCCGTGCAAAGCCTGCTGCTCGACATCGCCCACGCCGGCGCGCGCCTGGTGGCGGTCGGCGACCGTGGCCACATCCTCTATTCCGATGACGACGGCAAGAGCTGGCAGCAGGCCAAGGTGCCGACCCGGCAGATGCTCACCGCCGTGTTCTTCCTCGACGACACCCTCGGCTGGGCGGTCGGCCACGATGCGCAGATCCTCGCCACCACCGACGGCGGCAAGAGCTGGACGCTGCAGTTCGAGGACCTGCACCGCGAGGCGCCGCTGCTGGACGTCTGGTTCCAGAACGCCGATCACGGCATTGCGGTGGGTGCCTACGGCGCGCTGTTGGAGACCGAGGACGGCGGCAAGACGTGGAACGACGTCAGCGACCGCATCGACAACGAAGACGGCTTCCACCTCAACGCCATCACCGCGGTGAAGGACGCCGGGCTGTTCGTCGTCGGCGAATCCGGCTCGATGTTCCGCTCGCCCGACTGGGGCCAGACCTGGGAAAAACTCGAAGGCCCGTACGAAGGCTCGCTGTTCGGCGCGCTGGGCACCGCCGAGCCGAACAGCCTGGTGGTCTACGGCCTGCGCGGGCATCTGTTCCGTTCCGCCGATTTCGGCGACACCTGGGAGCGCATCGAGCTGAAGACCGCCAGCGGCGGCAAGCTGGAGTTCGGTCTGTCCAGCGGCTCGTTGCTCGCCGACGGCTCGCTGGTGGTCGTCGGCCACGGCGGCAGCGTCCTCAAGAGCAGCGACGATGGTCGCAGTTTCAGCGTCTTCAACCGTCCCGACCGGATTTCCCTGGCCGCGGCGACCGCGGGTGCCAACGGTGAACTGATCCTGGCTGGGCAAGGCGGTGTGCGTGTCTCCTCACCGACAGGCGCCGTGCTGGTCGAAAAACAATAACGCCGGGAGAATTGAATGAGTCCTCACCAACAGAACAAGGCGAGCCTGCTCGAGCGCCTGATCTTCAACAACCGCCCGGTGGTAATCCTGATCTGCCTGCTGGTCAGCGTGTTCCTGTTCTACCAGGCCACCCAGGTGCGTCCGTCCACCAGCTTCGAGAAGATGATCCCGCTGCAGCACCCGTTCATCCAGAAGATGATGGAGCACCGCAACGACCTGGCCAACCTAGGCAATACCGTGCGCATCTCGGTGGAAGCCACCGACGGCGACATCTTCTCCAAGGAGTACATGGAGACGCTGCGCAAGATCCAGGACGAGGTGTTCTACATCCCCGGCGTCGACCGTTCGGGGCTGAAGTCGCTGTGGAGCCCCAGCGTGCGCTGGAGCGAGGTCACCGAGGAAGGCTTCGCCGGCGGCGAAGTGATTCCGCAGACCTACGACGGTTCCGAAGCCAGCCTCAACGACCTGCGCAACAACGTGCTCAAGTCCGGGCAGATCGGCCGGCTGGTGGCGAACAACTTCAAGTCGAGCATCATCGACATCCCGCTGTTGGAGAGCTTCCCCGACCCGAATGACCAGGGCAAGCTGGTCAAGCTGGACTACCGCGAGTTCTCCCATCAGCTCGAGGACAAGATCCGCAACGAGTACCAGGCGCAGAACCCGAACGTGAAGATCCACATCGTCGGCTTCGCCAAGAAGGTCGGCGACCTGATCGACGGCCTGCTGATGGTGGTGGTGTTCTTCGGCATCGCCTTCGTCGTCACCCTGGTGCTGCTCTACTGGTTCACCTGGTGTATCCGCAGCACCATCGCCGTGCTCTCGACCACGCTGATCGCAGTGATCTGGCAGCTCGGCCTGATGCACACCGTCGGTTTCGGCCTCGATCCTTACTCGATGCTGGTGCCGTTCCTGGTGTTCGCCATCGGTATCTCCCACGGGGTGCAGAAGATCAACGGGATCGCCCTGCAGTCGAGCGAGGCGGAAAACGCCCTGACCGCCGCGCGGCGCACCTTCCGCCAGTTGTTCCTGCCGGGGATGATCGCCATCCTCGCCGATGCCGTCGGTTTCATCACGCTGCTGGTGATCGACATCGGCGTAATCCGCGAGTTGGCCATCGGCGCTTCCATCGGGGTCGCGGTGATCGTCTTCACCAACCTGATCCTGCTACCGGTGGCGATTTCCTACATCGGCATCAGCAAGAAGGCCATCGAGCGCAGCAAGCGCGACGCGGTCACCGAGCATCCGTTCTGGCGCCTGCTGTCGAACTTCGCCAGCGCCAAGGTCGCGCCGGTGTCGGTGATCCTCGCGCTGGTTGTCGCGGTCGGCGGCTTCTGGTACCAGAAGCAGCACCTGCAGGTCGGCGACCTCGACCAGGGCGCGCCGGAGCTGCGGCCCGATTCGCGCTACAACCAGGACAACGATTTCATCATCCGCAACTATTCGACCAGCTCCGACGTGCTGGTGGTGATGGTCAAGACCGATGCCGAGGGCTGTTCGACCCACGCCACCCTGGCGCCGATCGACGAACTGATGTGGAAGATGCAGAACACCCAGGGCGTGCAGTCGGCGATCTCCCTGGTCAGCGTCTCCAAGCAGATGATCAAGGGGATGAACGAGGGCAACCTGAAATGGGAAACCCTGTCGCGCAACCAGGACGTGCTGAACAACTCGATCAGCCGCGCCGAGGGCCTGTACAACAGCGACTGCTCGCTGGCGCCGGTGCTGGTGTTCCTCGAGGACCACAAGGCGGCGACGCTCAAGCGTGCGATCCAGGCGGCGGAAGCGTTCAAGGCCGAGCAGAAACCGGGCGGCCCGGAGTTCCTCCTCGCCGCGGGTAACGCCGGGATCGAAGCGGCCACCAACGAGGTGATCGCCAAGTCCGAGCTGACCATCCTCACCCTGGTCTACCTCTGCGTTGCCGGGATGTGCATGATCACCTTCCGTTCGTTCGCCGCCACCGTGTGCATCGTGCTGCCGCTGATCCTCACCTCGATCCTCGGCAACGCCCTGATGGCCTTCCTCGGCATCGGCGTGAAGGTCGCGACCATGCCGGTGATCGCGCTGGGCGTGGGCATCGGCGTTGACTACGGCATCTACATCTACAGCCGCCTGGAAAGCTTCCTGCGCGCCGGGCTGTCGATGCAGGAGGCCTACTACGAGACGCTGAAATCCACCGGCAAGGCGGTGCTGTTCACCGGCATCTGCCTGGCGATCGGCGTGGCCACCTGGATCTTCTCGGCGATCAAGTTCCAGGCCGACATGGGCCTGATGCTGACCTTCATGTTCCTGCTCAACATGTTCGGTGCGTTGTGGCTGCTGCCGGCGCTGGCGCGCTTCCTGATCAAGCCGGAGAAACTCGCCGGCAAGACGGGCGGTACCCTGCTGTCGCACTGATGTAGGTCGACGCAAGAAAAGGAACCGCGGCCCTGGCCGCGGTTTTTTTATGGGCCTGTGAAGGTGGTCTCTGGAGCTGGGTGCCAGGCGGGAGCGACAGCAAGCGGGCTACTGCAGGCGAGGGTTTGCCGGACGGGTGCAACCCTGGATCGGAGTGCTCGGCGGGACAACGACCGCGTGGGTTTCACCCACCCCGCGCTACGCAGGGGCTGGGCGGTGGATTCGTCAGCGCGGATACAGCGGCGGCAGCGGGCTGGGTTCCTGGGGCGTGGCGGCGGCTTCGGCGGGGGGCAGGGTGCGGATCGCCAGCCACAGGTCTTCGCCTTGCCAGTGCTGCCCGGTTTCGCTGTAGAGCGAGCCGTTGAGGCCGTCCAGCGCGTCCGACAGCGGGGTGAAGCGCGCGGCCATGTCGGCGAGGGTCTCCGGCTGCTGGCGGGCCCAGGCGTCGAGTGCCTGGCGCGTTGCCTGGGTGTCGTTGGCCAGGCAGGCGCGCTTGAGGTCGTCGAGCAGCGTGCGCGGGCTGGGCCCGGTGGGCGCCACCCGCTGCACGGCGGGTTGCCGGCGCGCGTGCCACCAGAGGCCGAAGCCGAGTAGCGTGGTGCAGGCCAGCAGCGCGCTGAGCAGCTGCCAGGGCCACAGCGGCGCGGCGTACTCCGTGGCTTGCGGCGCATCGGCGGGCGGCAGGGCGGGAGCCTCCAGGAGCGGATCGGCGACCACCTCGATGTGCCGTTCCGGCAGGGCGGTGCGCTCCAGGCGGTCCTCGGTGGTGTTCCACCAGACCACCTCCAGCGCCGGCAGGTCGATGCCACCGCTGTGGATCGGCACCAGCGCCTCGCTCTGCTCGCGACTGCCGACCAGGCTCGAATCGGTGCTCTGGTTCGCCAGGCGGGGCTGGTCGGGATAGCGCCGCAGCGCATCGCTGCGGGTGTCGCCGATCGGCGGCAGCTGGGCGCTGGAAAGGCCCTCGGCGCGCAGGATCAGGTTGCGCGTCAGCGAATCGCCGACCTTCACTTCGGTCGGCTCCGGGCTCCAGGCTTCCGACAGGCTGAGGGCGCTGGCCGGCAGCCAGGGGGCATCGGCCGGGTAGCTGGCCGGCTTGGGCAGCACCTGCAGCGGGATTTCCGGCGACTTCACCCGCGTCAGCCGGCCCGAGTGCGAGCCGAACGGCAGCAGGCCGCTGTTGGGCGCGTTCTCCACCAAAGTTGCGCTGAACGCCAGTGGCGGAATTTTCAGCGCGCCGCTCTGCTGCGGAAAGATCGCATAGCGCATCTCGATCACGCCGTGGCGCACGCCGCCGATTTCCTTCTCGTAGGTACGCGGTTCGCCGAGGGGCTCGACCCGCGCGTCGTCCATCTGCAGCGGCGTCAGGCTGCTGTCGTCATACAGCGGCACCGAGTGGTAGATGCGCAGGGTCAGCACCAGTTGCGCCTGCACGTAGACCTTTTCGCGGTCGACGCTCGCATCTATGTACACCGGCGCCATCTTCGCGCTGCCGCTGCTGCCGGCCGGCTCGATGTACAGGGTGATCGGCTGGCTGCTGGCGTCGCCGAGCCTGAGCGGCGGGACCACCACATAGCCGGTCTGCTTGGGTTGCAGGGTGACGATCCAGCGCGTGACCTGGCGGGTTTCGCCATTGACCACGGCGAGGCGGTTGACCTGGCGGGTGCCGAGCACGTCGAACTGCGTGTCGAGGGCACTCAGATCGGGCTTGCCGAACTGCGCGACATCGTCCGACTCCAGTGCCAGTTCCAGGGTGTCGCCCTCGTCGAGACGGGTGCGGTCGACGCTGGCGTTGAGCTCCAGTGCCTGGGCGAAGCAGGGCAGCAGGGCCAGCAGGAGAATGCCGAGCAGGCGCATCATGGTTGGTTTTCCTGGCGTTTCTTCTGTTCGTACCAGAACTTGCGGCGCAGCAGTTCGGCCGGATCGTCCGGTATCTGCCGCAGCCATTGTTCGAGTGCCTGGCGTCGCTCGCCGTCCAGCGGCGAGTCGTCGGGAGTGGGTCTCTTGGTGGTTTCTTCTTCACCGGGCTGCGGGCTGGCGTCCTTTAGCGTCGGTGTCGGCTGCGGGGCCGTGGCATCGGCCGGGGCGGCATCGCCGGCCGGTTGCGCGGGCGGTTTCGCGCGAGCGTCGCTCGACGGCGGCGCGGGGCTGGAGGTGCTGTCGGGCGGTGCCTGTTCGCCAGGCTGCGCCTCCGGCGAGGGGCTGCCCTGGCTCGGGTTCTGCGGCTTTTCCTGCTGGCGCTGGCGCAGCAGCTCTTCCACCAGGGCCTTGTTCTTTTGCGCCGCGTTCAGGTCCGGCTGGCGCTCCAGTGCCGCGTCGTAGGCGTCGATGGCTTCTTCCAGCTCGCCGCTTCTGGCCAGCGCGTTGCCGCGGTTGTAGTGATCGGCGGCGCTGCTGCCCTGGGCGAAGCGCTCGGCCGCCGCCGGATAGTCGCCCGCGCGATACAGCGCCTGACCCTGCCAGCGCGGGTCTTCGAAGCGTTGTGCGGCTTCCGCCGGACGCTGCGCGTCGAGCAGGCGCTGGCCCTGTTGGTCGGGGCGGAGCCAGAGGTCGTCGAAGCCGAAGGCGAATACAGGCTGCGGCAATACCAACAGCAACGGCAGGCAGAACAGCCAGCCGCGCCGACCGGCGCAGGCGGCGATCAGCAGGAGCGGCAGCAGCAGCCAGTGGCCCTGGTCGGCCCACAGCGCCAGCTGGGTTACTTCGCCGTCCTCGCGCAGCCCTTGCGGCCTGTCCAGCAGGCCGAGTTGCCGCAGGTCGGCGTCGTCGATCCGCGCCTGCGCGTAGCGGCCGTGCAGTTCGCCGGCGAAACGCTGCAGGCCGTTCTCGTCCAGCTTGGGCAGGAGGATCGCGCCCTGGTCGTCCTTGAGGAAGCCGCCCCCTTCGAGGGCGATTGGTGCGCCCTGGGGCGTGCCGACACCGAGGATCAGCATCGGCGAGGAATGCCCGTCGAGGGCCTGGCGGATGCCCTGGCGCTCGCGTTCGTCGAGGCTGCTGCCGATCAGCAGCAGGCGGCCGCGGCCTTGCGCGCCCTGTTCGAGCAGGGCCAGCGCCTGCGCCACGGCGAGGTCCGCGCGGCGCCCCGGCTCGGGCATGATCGACGGCTTCAGCGCATCGAGCAGGTTGCGCGCGGTGGAGTGGTCGTTGGACAGCGGCACCAGCGTGTGGGCGCTGCCGGCATAGACGACGATCGCGGTCTGCGCCTCGGAGCGGGCCTCCAGCAGGTCGAGCAGCTTGCGCCGTGCCTGGGCCAGGCGGTTCGGCGTGGCGTCGGTGGCGAGCATCTCCGGAGTGAGTTCGAGCACAACCACCAGCGGGTCGCTGCGTTTCTGGCTGACCTGCTCGGTGCGTTGCCAGCTGGGGCCGAGCAGGGCCAGCAGGGCGAGCAGCCAGGCCAGGCCCAGGGCGACCCACGGCAGCCGGCTGTTGCGACCGCGTCCGCCGGACAGCAGCACGTCGTGGAAGGCCGCTGGCAGCAGCATCTGCCAGCGTCCGCTGCGCTGTTCGCGGTGCCAGAGGCGCCAAAGCAGCCAGCCGAACAGTGGCAGCAGGAGCAGCCAGAACGGCCGCAGCCAATGTGGCCAGAGCGCGATCATGGGCGGCGGCTCCAGCGCGGACGCTTGGCGAACAGCGGCTTGAGCCGCGTCAGTTTGCGTGGCAGGCGCTGGGCGAAACGCGGGTGCGGCCAGAGCGCGTGCGCCACCAGCGCCAGGCTGAGCAGCACCGCGGCGGCCAGCGGCCAGCTGTACAGCGCGCGGGCCGGACGCGCCTGGGTCGGTTTCTGCGCCACCGGCTCGAGGCGGTCGAGGCTTTCGCCGACGGCCTTGAGTTCGTCCTGCGAGCGCGCGCGGAAATACTCGCCGCCGGTGAGGCTGGCGATTTCGCGCAGCGTCGGTTCGTCCAGGTCCAAGCCGGGATTCAGCCCCAGCAGGCCGAGGCTGCCGCTGTCGGCCGGGTCGGCGCCGATACCGATGGCGTAGACCTTCACCTGTTCTTCGGCGGCCAGGCGTGCGGCGGTCAGCGGATCGATCTGCCCGCCGTTGTTGGCGCCGTCGGTGACCAGCACCAGCACGCGGCTGTCGGCCGGGCGCTCGCGCAGGCGCTTGACCGCCAGCCCGATGGCGTCGCCCAGCGCGGTGTTCTTGCCGGCGATGCCGATCAGCGCTTCGTCGAGCCAGGTGCGCACGGTGTGGCGGTCGAAGGTCAGCGGCGATTGCAGATACGCCTGGCTGCCGAACAGGATCAGCCCGACGCGGTCGCCGCGGCGGCCTTCGATGAAATCGCCGAGCAGGCGCTTGACCAGCGTCAGGCGGCTCGCCGGCTGCTCGTCCCACTGCATGTCGGCGTAATCCATCGAGCCGGACACGTCCACCGCCAGCAGCAGGTCGCGGCCGCTGGCCGGCAAGGGCAGGGGGTCGCCGACCCACTGCGGGCGCGCCGCGGCGAGCAGCAGCAACAGCCAGAGCGCGGCGAACGGCGCCTGCTGGCGCCAGGCCGGCAGGTTGGCGCGGGCGCGTCGCCCGGCGAGGCCTTCGAGTTCGTCGAGGAAGCTGACGTTGAGCGCCGCCTCGCCGCTGTCCGCGGGCGGCAGCAGGATGCGCAGCAGCCAGGGCAGCGGCGCGAGCAGCAGCAACCACGGCCAGGCGAACTCAAACATGCTTGCGCACCCAGATGTCGATGGCCTGCTGCAGGCCGGCGATGGCCTTGTCGTCGAGCCGGCACTGCGGCCGGTAGGCGCCGTCGACGAGGACCATCCAGCGCGTCAGCCCGGCCGCCGGGCAGCGGTTGTCGAGGAACGCCAGCCAGGCGCGCCCGCTGAGGGTCTCGCAGTGGTCGTTCGGGTAATGCGCCAGGCATAGGCGCTTGAGCAGCGCGTTGAGTTGCTGCAGCCAGGGGCCGGCCGGCGCGTCGTCGTAGGGCTTCGGCAACTGCTCCAGCTCGTGCAGGGCGGCCTGGCGCAGCGGGTCGAGACGAACCTCGGCACGGCGTTCGCGGCGCCGCTGCGGTAACCGCCCGCGCAACCGCCAGAGGCCCCAGAGCACGATCGGCAGCAGCGCCGCCAGCAGCCACCAGCCCGGCGCCGGCGGCCAGGCGGAAATCGGCGGCGGCGCGATCAGGGGCTGGAGTTGGTCGAGCGGGTTCATTTGCGTTTTTCCGAACGCTGCACGTAGAGGTGGTCGCGCAGCTGGTCGACCAGGTCGCTGGCCGTGCTCAGTGGCAACAGGGGCACGCAGAGCTTCTGCGCCAGGCGCTGCCAGCGCTGCCCGCGCTCTTCGGCCTGGGCGGCGTAGACCAGCCGCAGCTCGGCGGCGTGGGTGTCGAGTTCCAGCCGCGCGCCGCGTTCGGCGAAGCGCAGCAGCCCCGCCGCCGGCAGCTCATGGTCGAGCGGATCGGAGAGCGGCAGCAGGACCAGGTCGGTGTGTCGCGCCAGCAGGGCGAGCTGCTGTTCGGCGGCCTCGGACAGCGCGCGCTCGTCGCACAGCACCAGCATCAGGCTGCCGGGGCGCAGCACTTCGCGGGCACGGCGAAGGGCCAGGCCGAAGGCGTCGCGGTTCGGCTGCGCTTCGCTGTGCAGCGCCTGGTTGGCGCGCACCAGCCGGTTGAGCAGTTGCAGCAGGCTCTGCTTGCTGCGCCGCGGGCGGACCTCGTGGTGCTCCTGGTCGCCGAACACCAGCCCGCCGATGCGGTCGTTGTGGCCCAGCGCGGCCCAGCCGATCAGTGCCGCCGCGCGCGCGGCGAGCACCGACTTGAATTGCAGCGCGGAGCCGAAGAACAGCCGCCGGCTCTGTTCCACCAGGATGAACACCGGGCGTTCGCGCTCCTCATGGAACAGCTTGGTGTGCGGCTCCTGGGTGCGCGCGGTGACGCGCCAGTCGATGGTGCGCACGTCGTCGCCGGCCTGATACACGCGCACCTGGTCGAAATCCACGCCACGCCCGCGCAGCTTGGAATGGTGCAGGCCGATCAGCGGGCTGCGCCGGCTCGGCGTGGAGAACAGCTGCACCTCGCGCACCCGGTGGCGCATGTCGATCAGCTCGGCGAGGTCGCTGCGGATGCCGGGCTGCAGCGGCAGCGGGTGGGTGGTCACGCCACCGCCACCACGTCGAGGATGCGCTGGATCACCTTGTCCTGATCGACGCCCGAGGCCTCGGCCTCGAAGGACAGGATCACCCGATGACGCAGCACGTCGAAGAGCATCGCCTGGATGTCTTCCGGGCTGACGAAGTCGCGGCCGGCCAGCCAGGCGTGCGCGCGCGCGCAGCGGTCGAGGGCGATGGAACCGCGCGGGCTGGCGCCGTAGGCGATCCACTCGGCGAGTTCGGCGTCGAACTTGGCCGGGGTGCGCGTGGCCATGACCAGTTGCACCAGGTACTCCTCCACCGCATCGGCCATGTACAGGCCGAGGATTTCCTTGCGCGCGGCGAAGATGGCCTGCTGGCTGACGCGCCGCTCGGGCAGGCTTTCGCCGTTCAGCGCTTCGCCGCGGGCCTGGGCGAGGATCTTGCGTTCGACGCTGGCGTCGGGGAAGCCGATCTTCACGTGCATCAGGAAGCGGTCGAGCTGTGCTTCGGGCAGCGGGTAGGTGCCTTCCTGCTCGATGGGGTTCTGCGTCGCCATCACCAGGAACAGCGGCGACAGCTCGTAGGTGCTGCGGCCGACGCTGACCTGGCGCTCCGCCATGGCTTCGAGCAGCGCCGACTGCACCTTCGCCGGGGCGCGGTTGATTTCGTCGGCGAGCACCAGGTTGTGGAAGATCGGCCCCTGCTGGAACACGAAGCTGCCGGTTTCCGGGCGATAGATCTCGGTGCCGGTGATGTCCGCCGGAAGCAGATCGGGGGTGAACTGGATGCGGTGGAATTCGGCTTCCAGGCCCTCGGCCAGGTCCTTGATGGCCTTGGTCTTGGCCAGCCCCGGTGCGCCTTCCACCAGCATGTGGCCATCGGCAAGCAGCGCCACCAGCATGCGTTCGACGAGCTTTTCCTGGCCGAGGATCTGGCTGGAGAGAAATTGTCGCAGCGCGACTAGCGCCTCGCGGTGTTCCATGGGGGCAGTTCCGGTTGGGATAACGAGCCAGAGCCGCTCGTCGAAGGCGTCGTATCTTAATCGAAGGCGGCGGGCGTAGCTAAGTCCGCATGCGTGCGGCGGGGTGTTCCGACGCTGGCTGCTGCGTCCGGCCTACGGGTGTGGAGCTTCGTGGTGCGTGACGTCGCGAGGGCGTGTCCTGGTGGTGCGGAATCCTCGCGGGTTTTTGCGACCTCTGGGTGCACGGGCGCGCACCGGTGTTCGTCTATGGTGCAAAACACTACTTATTGATCAGATGTCAAGATAGTTTGTTGCGGTGGTGGATTTTGTTGGGTATATCTCTCGTAACCACGGGAGAGACCGGTTACCTGCCGGCGCCGAAGGAGCAACCGCCCCGGAAACTCTCAGGCAAAAGGACCGTGGGGTTCACCGCATTCTGGAAAGAGGCGCCGCATGCGCCCGCCGACGGGATAACGCTCTCAGGCAACCATGACAGAAGGGGCAGATGGCCGATGATTCGGTTGGAAGTCTGCTGCGTTGCCCTTTGTCAGTGCCACTCCGCTCGATCTCCTTCCTCTTCCATTGGCCATTCTTCGCGGATAAATCTGCGCGGACAGGTATCGTCCTGGTGCCTGTCCTCGCCTGTTCAATAGCGGATCGGGGTCAATTCATGACAAGCACAAATAAGTCAGGCGGCATGAAGAAGGGGCTGTTGGGCGCGGGCATCTGCGTGCTGGCGGCGTGGGTTTCGCTGGTCAATGCACAGGAACTGGAGGGAACGCTGAAGAAGGTGTCGGAGTCCGGCAGCATCACCGTAGGTCACCGCGATGGCGGCATTCCGTTCTCCTACTACGACGACAAGCAGCAGCCGGTGGGCTACGCCATGGACCTGTGCGGCAAGCTGGTCGATGCGGTGAAGGTCAAGCTCGGCAAGCCCGACCTGAAGGTCGAATACGTGCCGGTAACGGGCACCACGCGCATCCCGCTGCTGGCCAACGGCACCATCGACATGGAGTGCGGCACCACCACCAACAACGCCGAACGCCAGCGCCAGGTCGCGTTCTCCACCACCTATTTCGTCGCCGGCGTGCGCATCATGGCGAAGAAGGCCGACCACATCACCGGCCTGCAGGACCTCAAGGGCAAGACCATCGTGACGCCGGCGGGCACCACCAGCGTGCGTCTGCTCAACGAAGCGAACAACAAGGACGACCTGGGCATGCGCATCCTGTCCGCCAAGGACAATGCCGAGGCGCTGCTCACCGTGGAAACCGGCCGTGCGGTCGCCTACGTGTTCGACGACGTTTCCCTCGCCGGGGTGATCGCCTCGTCGCGCTCCCCGGAAATCTGGGAGATCGTTGGCGATGCACTCTCCGTGGAGCCCTACGGAATCATGCTGCGGCGCAACGATGCGCAGTTCAAGGCGCTGGCCGACGAGACCCTCGGCGCGCTCTATGCCAGCGGCGAGATCAACGCGATCTATGACAAGTGGTTCCTGCAGCCGATTCCGCCGCGCGGCATCCTGATGAACCTGCCGATGTCGGAGCAACTGAAGAAGGTCGTCGCCGCGCCGACCGACAGCGCCGACCCGCAGGTCTACCAGTAAGCCGCCGCCGGGGCCGGTTCGCCGGCTCCGGCGTTTCCCGCGGGCCGGTTCCGGCCCGCGTCCGCTGCCCTTCGCCCGGATACCCGCATGGATTACACCTGGAACTGGAGCGTCCTCTGGTCGCTCTCCCTCGACGGTCGACTGACCTATTTCGAGACGCTGCTGCTGGGCCTGGCCTGGACCCTGGCGACGGCGCTCTCCGCCTTCGTTTTCGCGCTGCTGATCGGCTCGCTGCTCGGTGTGATGCGCAGCGCGCCGGTGGCCTGGATGAACCGGGTCGGCGCCTGCTTCGTCGAGCTGTTTCGCAACGTGCCACTGCTGGTGCAGATGTTCCTCTGGTACTTCGTGTTGCCCGAGTTGCTGCCCGACGCCGCCGGCGACTGGCTCAAGCAACTGCCGGACGCGCAGTTCTACACCGCGGTGCTGTGCCTGGGCTGCTACCACGGGGCGCGGGTCGCCGAAGTGGTGCGCTCCGGGCTGGGCAGCCTGTCGCGCGGGCAGGGCATGGCCGGCCAGGCACTCGGCCTGACGCTGCCGCAGACCTATCGCTACGTGCTGTTGCCGATGGCCTACCGGATCGTCGTGCCGACCCTGACCTCGGAATTCCTCAGCACCACCAAGAACACCTCGGTGGCGCTGGCCATCGGCCTGGTCGAGCTGACCGCCAGCGCGCGGGCGATGCAGGAGGGCACGTTCCAGGTGTTCGAGGCGTTCGCCGTCGCCACCTTGCTGTACCTGGCGCTGAACCTGATCATCGTGTTCCTGATGCGCGTGCTGGAACGCAAGGCGCAGGTTCCGGGGTACGTCAGCGGCCATGAGAAGGGAGGGCGCTGAGATGTTCGCCGGTTTCGATTTCGACGTGATCGTGCGTGCCCTGCCGTACCTGTTCCTCGACGGCATGGCCTTCACCCTGACCCTCACCGCGCTGGCAACCCTGGGCGGGATCGTCCTCGGCACGCTGCTGGCGCTGATGCGGCTGTCGCGCTTCGCCGTGCTCTCCACCTTCGCCGCCAGCTACGTCAACCTGATGCGCTCGCTGCCGCTGGTGCTGGTGATCTTCTGGTTCTACTTCCTGATGCCCTACGTCGGCCAGTGGGTGACCGGCGCCGCCAGCCCGGTGCGCATCGGCCCGTTCTGGTCGTCGCTGGTGACCTTCACCCTGTTCGAGGCCAGCTACTTCTGCGAAATCATCCGCTCCGGCATCCAGTCCGTGCCACGCGGGCAGGTGATGGCTTCCCAGGCGATGGGCATGACCACCGCGCAGACCATGGGCTACGTGATCCTGCCGCAGGCCTTCCGCAACATGCTGCCGATCCTGCTGACCCAGACCATCGTGCTGTTCCAGGACACCTCGCTGGTCTACGTGCTGTCGATCACCGACTTCCTCGGCGCCGCGGCGAAGATCGCCCAGCGCGACGGTCGACTGCTGGAGATGTACCTGTTCGCCGCGCTGGTCTATTTCGCGATCTCCTTCACCGCATCCTTTTTCGTACGCCGCCTGCAAAGGCGCGTCGCCATCGTTCGCTGAGGTTTCCCATGTCCATGATCGCCATCAAGCAGGTTTCCAAGTCCTACGGTGATTTCCAGGTGCTGAAGAATTGTTCGACCGAGGTCGCCAAGGGCGAGGTCGTGGTGGTCTGCGGCCCCTCCGGCTCCGGCAAATCCACCCTGATCAAGACCGTCAACGGCCTGGAGCCGATCAACCAGGGCGAGATCGTCGTCGATGGCACCACGGTCACCGACAAGGCCACCAACCTTCCGCAGCTGCGCTCGCGGGTCGGCATGGTGTTCCAGCATTTCGAGCTGTTCCCGCACCTGAGCATCGCCGAGAACCTCGCGCTGGCGCAGATGAAGGTACTCAAGCGCTCACGCGCCGAGGCGCTGGCCAAGGGCGCGGCGCTGCTGGCACGGGTAGGGCTGTCGGCGCATGCGGACAAGTTTCCCGGCCAGCTCTCCGGTGGCCAGCAGCAGCGCGTGGCCATCGCCCGAGCCCTGGCGATGGACCCGGTGGTGATGCTGTTCGACGAACCGACGTCGGCGCTGGACCCGGAAATGGTCACCGAAGTGCTCGACGTGATGGTCGAACTGGCCAACGAAGGCATGACCATGATGGTCGTCACCCATGAGATGGGCTTCGCGCGCAAGGTCGCCAACCGCGTGGTGTTCATGGACGCCGGCGAAGTGGTGGAGGATGCCGACAAGGAGGCGTTCTTCGCCGAACCGCGCAGCGAGCGGGCGCGGCAGTTCCTGTCGAAGATTCTCGCGCATTGACGGACAGCGGCGGCGCCGGTATCGGCACGCCTGATTCGACGCCGGTCGCACATCCCTTTCTGACGGAGCCACGACGTGGACATTTCCCTCCAGGCGCTGCTCGACAGCGCCCAGCAGCGCCAGCAGGTGCTTTCCCGTGAACGGCTGATGCTCTACGCCGGCGCCAACCTGCCCAGCGCCGAGGCGCAGCAGGCCTACGCCGCGGGCCTCAGCGCCTACCCGGCGATGGGCCTGCCGTTCCACAAGGAGCAGCCGGACACCGACCTGGTTTCGCAGCTGGAAGTAGAGACGGCGGCGGCCGCCTGCGCACTGTTCGGCGCCACCTGGGCCGAGGTGCGCCTGCCCAGTTGCACGCTGGCCAATCTCGCGGTGTTCCACGCCTTCGCCTCGCCCGGCGACTTGCTGCTGGCGCCGGCCGGGGCGCACGGCGGGCACCTCAGCCAGCGCCGCGGCGGCACACCCGAACTGGCCGGGCTGCGCTGCACCGAACTGGCCTACGACGCCGCACGCTTTCAGCTGGATGCCGAGGCGGCGGCGCGCCAGGTGCGCGAGTGGCGGCCGAAGCTGGTGCTGCTGGGGCGCAGCATCATGCTCACGCCGGACCGGCTGGAGCCGGTGATCGAGGCGGCACGCGAGGTCGGCGCGCTGAGCATCTTCGACGCCTCCCACGTCAGCGGGCTGATCGCCGGCGGCGCCTACCCCAATCCGCTGGAAGCCGGGGTGGACGTGATGACCAGCTCCACCTACAAGACCCTGCCGGGGCGGCCGCAGAGCCTGATCCTCGGCCGCGACGCGCAGGTCGGGGCGAAGCTCACCCAACTGCTCGACACGCGGATGCTGGCGAACATCGACCCGGCGCGGCTGGCATCGCTGCTGGTCACCTTGCGCCAGGCGGGCGAGCGCGGCGTGGATTATTCCTCGCGCATCCTCGCCAACAGCGCGGCGCTTGCTGAGGCGTGGCGCGCACGTGGCCTGCCGATCATCGCGCCGGCGGCGGGGGAGACCTTCACCCACCAACTGCTGTTGCCGCTGGATTCCGCCTGCGATGCGCGCGCTGCGATGACCTTCCTCGAACGCCACGGCGTGCTGATCGGCACTTGCGTAGACCCGACGACAGCCGGCCAGTCGGCGTTGCGCCTGGGCACGCAGTTCATCACCACACTGGGCCTGGGCGTGGCGGACATGCCGGTGGTCGCCGGGCTGCTCGCCGACCTGCTGCTGCCCACCGCCACCGGGCGCCTGAGCGTCGCCCACGAAAGCGCGGCGTCGAAGGCGAACAGCCAGGGGCGCCTGCGCGAACTGCTGGCGCAGCAGGACCCGTCAGCGCGATGACTGGGCGAGGAACTGCCGCAGGCTCCGTTGCGCCGCTCCCTGGGTGACCGGCGCCAGGCGCAGGGTGTCACCCGGCTGGCACTGCGCCAGGCGGGCCACCGCCTGCGGGGTGAGGGCGCCGAGGCGCGGGTAGCCGCCGATGGTCTGGCGGTCATTGAGCAGCACGATGGGTTGGCCGTCCGCCGGCACCTGGACCGCACCTAGCGGGATGCCCTCGGAGACCATGGAGGTGCGCTGGCAGACCAGTTGCGGGCCTAGCAAGCGTACGCCCATGCGGTCGGCGCGGACGTCCACCTGCCAGTCGTGGTTGAAGGCATCGAACAGGCTTTGTCCGCTGAAGTCGCCAACCTGCGCGCCCAGTACCAGCTCCAGCGTCGCATCGCCGCCAAGGACGGGAATCTGCCGTGCTGGCAGCTCGCGGGGCACTGGGTCGCCGCCTTGCCAGGTCAGGCGATCGTCGGCGGCCACCGCGCGACCGTCGCCATGCAGGCCGCCGAGTTCTTCGCGGGCAGTGCTGGCGCAACTGCCGAGCACGCGCGGAGCGTCGAAGCCGCCCGGCGCGGCGAGGTAGGCGCGGGTACCCTGCAGCGGCCGCGCGAAGGCCAGACGCTGGCCCTGGCGCACAGTGAAGCTGCGCCAGGGTTTCAGCGGCTGGCCGTCGAGGGTCGCCCCCAGGTCGGCGCCGGCGAGGGCCAGGCAGGTGTCACGCTCGCAGGTCAGCACGAGGTTGCCGAGGGCGATCTCCAGCACCGGCGCGTCGACGGCATTGTCCAGCAAGCGATTGGCCCAGTGCATGGATATCCAGTCCAACGCGCCGCCCTGGGTCACGCCCAGGTGGCGGACACCGAAGCGGCCGGCGTCCTGCAGCAGCACGAAGGGGTGGCTGTGCTCGACACGCAGTCCGCGGGCGGCAGTCGTCGAGGCGTTCATGGCGTGCTCTCCAGCGGGGTGTCGTCGCCGCCCAGACGGACGAATTCGGCATGCTCGATGGGCATGAAACGCACCCGGTCGCCGGGCTGCATCAGGCTGTAGCCGTCGAGGGCGCGGTCGAATAGCCGGGACGGAGTTCGCCCGATGAGGTTCCAGCCACCGGGCGAAATCATCGGGTATATCGCCGTCTGGCGGTCGGCGATGCCGACGCTGCCGGCGGCGATGCGTTTGCGCGGGGTGCTCAGGCGCGGTGTCGCCAGGGTTTCCTCGACCAGCCCCATGAAGGCGAAGCCGGGTGCGAAGCCGAGTGCGAACACCTGATATTCGTGGGCGGCATGCCGGCGGATCACCTCGGCCTCGTCCAGCCCGCTACGCTGCGCCAGCAGCGGCAGCTCCGGGCCGACACTGGGGTGGTACCAGGTGGGCAGCTCATGGCAGCGACCGATGCCGGTGCGCTGTGGCTGCAGTTCGGTGAAGGCCCGCTCGATGAGCAGGCGCGCCTGGTCCGGGTCGAGACGGCCGAGATCGTAGTGCAGGAACAAGGTGGTGTAGGACGGCACCAGATCGACCAGCGCGGCGCCGAATTCCTCACGCAGGCGCTGGCAGGCGGCCAGCATCCAGGCCATGTTGCTTTCCTCGATCTGTTCGAAGAGCCGCAGGATCAGGCTGTCGATACCGGCCACCTCGATGATCGGCGCGGGCAAGCGCAACGTCATTCGGTGTCCCTGCGGCAGAGGGCTTCGCGGATGCGCCTGACTGCAGCGACCGAGCTGGCGTTGTCGCCGTGCACGCAGAGCGTCTGCGCCTGCAGGTGCACCGCGCTGCCGTCGATTGCCCTCAGTGGCTCGCCCTGGGCCAGAGTCAATGCCTGCCGGACGATGGTCTCCGCGTCGTGGTGCACGGCGCCGGGGATCGCCCGCGAAACCAGGAATCCATCGGCGTCATAGGCACGGTCGGCAAAGGCCTCGAACCACAGTTGAATGCCGATTTCATCGCCGATGGCCTGCGCCTGGCTCTGGTCGCGAGTAGCCATCAGCACCAGCGGCAAATTCGCGTCGTACATCGCCACGGCGCGCAGCACGGCATGCAGGATTTCCGGCTTGCGCATCATGTCCTGGTACAGCGCGCCGTGTGGCTTGACGTAGCTGACGCGGCTGCCGTAAGCGCGGCAGATGCCATCGAGCGCGCCGATCTGGTAGAGCAGCATGTCCTCGACTTCGCGTGGCGTGCAGGCCATTGAGCGGCGGCCGAAGCCCACCAGGTCGGGATACGCCGGGTGGGCGCCTATGCGTACGCCGTTTTCCACTGCCAGCGCCACCGTAGTGCGCATGGTGCCGGGGTCGGAGGCATGAAAGCCGCAGGCGATGTTGGCGCAATCGATGAAGGGCATGACTTCGGCGTCCAGGCCCATGGTCCAGGCGCCGAAGCTTTCGCCGATGTCGCAATTCAGCAGCAGGCTGCTCACGTTTGAATTCCTCGCCATGTCGGTATCGGGATGGCTGGCCCCAGGGCCGCCGGTTGCCCATTCTTCGAGGGAGGCGATCCTGCGTCCAACTAATTAATGCATCAGCCGACGATAAGAAAAATCGATTCGGCGAGGCAGCGGCGCGCGCAGGCGAACGCCCCGGCCTGCGCCCGGGTGTGTAGCCTCGGTACATTGTTCCGTGGACGTTACAGGCGCACCGATAGACGCCTCGCGGTCGAGGCTGGCGTGAGGCCTGGTCGATTTGGTGATGCAGCCGGCCAGGTAAGCGCGGCTCATCGCCGGCGGCGTTTCATGTCCCCATTCCGCAGGCCATCGAGCGCGCGTTGCGCCACAGGGCCCGAGCGCACGGTAGCCGGGCAGGTCAAGGCAGGTTCCACCGGGGCTTCTGCGCCTGCGGACGTCCGGGGGCTGATGGACGAGCAACTCAGAGATCACACCAGGCGGGCTACCTCCTCAAGCTATGCGGAAGCGCTGGGTACTCTGGTCGAGCGCCGAGACCTGCGCCGAAAGGCTGGTGGCGTGCTGCTCCAGCGTCTGGCGGAGGTCCTTGGTTTCTCCCGTGTGGCGGTGAATGTCTTCCATCTTCGCGGCGATCTCCTCGGTGGTACTGGAGATTTCCTCGATGGCCACGGCGACCTGGTTCATCTGCGCCGAAAGCTGGTCGACGTTCAACGTGATGGCACCCATGGCGTCGGCGGCCTGGCCGGCCTGGCGCTCGCCCTCGGCGGAAACCGACAGCCCGCTGACCATCAGCTCGTCCATGCTCTGCGTCTGTTCCCTGAGGTCGCCAATGATGCGGCCGATGTCGGTGGTCGCAGCCACGGTCTTCTGCGCCAGCGAGCGCACCTCGTCGGCGACCACCGAGAAACCGCGCCCGGCATCTCCGGCGCGCGCGGCCTCGATCGCGGCGTTCAGTGCGAGGAGGTTGGTCTGGTCGGCCAGCGCATTGATCACGTCGAGGATGCCGCTGACCTGGGTGCTGGAGTGAATCAACTGGTTGACCTGCCGGTGAGTGTCCTGAATCAGCTGCGACAGCCGGCGCATGCTCTCGACGCTGGTGACGATAACCGTGGCGCCGAGCCGTGCCGATTCGTTGGCCTTGAGCGTGGCGTCGTTGACGTCGGAGGCGCGCCGCGCCATCTCGCCCACCGTGGCGGAAATCTGCTGCGATGCCGAGGCCGCCTGCTCGGTCTGCGCTTCCACCTGCAGGCTGTTCTCCTCGAGCCGCTGCATGGCGGTGTTCAGGTGGCGCTGCAACTGGCCAAGCTCACGGTTGCCCTCGATCACCTGGCCTATCAGCGCTGCGATGCCGCGGGTCATGCGATTGGAACCCTCGCCGAGCCGGTTGAACTCGTCCTTCGAGTTGTCGCCGATGTCGAGGGTGGCGGTCAGATCGCCAGCGGCGACGCGGGCGAGTTGCTGGATCACGCGGTCCAGCTGCGTGAGCAGTGCGCGCGAGGCTTGCGTGAGGGAAACAAGGAGCATCAAGGCGATGGCGCAGAAGGCCATGCCGAGTATCCAGTAGGAAAGCTGGCTGGCCTGGGCCGCCCGCGCCTCGGCCCTGGCGAGTAGGCCGTCGCGCAGGGCGATAGCCTGCTGCTCGACCTGCTCTTCGATCTGCCGGCCCTGAGTGGCCAGCGTCTGCCGGCTCGCGACTATCTGGCGGATCAGGGCATCGACCTGATCGAAGGACGTGGCGAAGGCACCGGCACTCTCGCCGATCTTGCTGTCCTTCCAGTCCAGCTCGATCAACTGCTTGTCGAGCTTGGCGAGGGCACTGCGGGTTTGCTCGGCGTAGCGTGGATCGAGTTCGGCGAGGTAGTCCCGCTGACTCGTAAGGGCCTCGGCGATGAACGGCTGGATCAGCGTGATGGTAATCGCAGCCAGCGGTTTGGCAACCTCCAGCGCCGTCCTGCGCAAACCCTCGCTGTCGCTCAGGCCGAGCTGCCGACGCTGCTCCAGCCACAGCTCCTGGCTGGTCAGGTTTTCGTCGAGCAGGGCCTGCAGCCGCTTGGCGCGTTGCAGGATGTCCGGGTCGCCGAGCGGCATGGCCTGGGCCACCAGTTGCGCATTGAGCGTGCGAACGCTCTGCATCTGCTCGCGCACCCGCGCCTCGCTGTTGGGGTTGAGCTGGCGGCGCAGCGCTTCGAGCTTCAGCCACTGATTGAGCAGATTGGTCGCTACGCCGGCGTAGCTGGTGGCGAGCTGGCGAGCCTGTAGCGTCTGCGTCAGGCGCTGGTTGGTCCACAGCGACGACGCGGTCATCAGCGCCAGACCGACGAGGATGATGATGAGGAGCAGGCGGAACTTCTGTTTCCACGACAGTAGAAACGGCATAAGAGACCTCGGCTACGTTATTTTAAAAAGATGCCACTCCATAGAGATCGACCGCAAACCGGCAGGCTTAAGGAAAAACCTGCCGTTCCCGCGGGAGCGTTGTCGGCGTAGCGCGGTCTGAGTGCCTGCTACCAGAGCGGTAGGGTGTAGCTGAGGATGAGGCGGTTCTCGTCCAGGTCGTTGCCGAAGTTCGAACGTACGCTCGCATTGCGCCACTTGACGCCGAAGTTCTTCAGCGGACCGCTCTGGAACAGGTAGGCGATATCCATGTTGCGCTCCCATTCCTTGCCGTCGTGGCTGCCGTTGACCTCGACGTTGTCACCCGACACGTAACGCGTCATGAAAGTCAGTCCGGGAATCCCGATGGCGGCAAAGTTGTAGTCGTAGCGAACCTGCCAGGAGCGCTCGTCGATGTTGCCGAAGTCGTTGATCTGGATGAAGTTGACCAGGAACGGGTCGCTGCCGGTGATGTACGGGAAGGGATCGCTGCCGCTCATCTTCTGGTAGGCAGCGCCGAACGAATGGCCGCCCAGGGCATAGGTGAACATGGCGCCGAACGCCTTGTTGTCGATGTCGCGGAAGCTGCCATCCTCCTGGCTCCTGGCATAGCGCAGGTCAGTCTTGATCGACTGGTTTTCGCCCAGCGGGCGCAGGTATACCAGGGTGCCGTAGGCCTGTTTGTAGATGTCCTCGAGGGTGCCGTAGTGCAGCCCGGTGGTGAGCTCGGGAGTGAGCTTGTAGTCGCCGCCGCCGAAGACGAAGGAGTCGCTGTTGCCACCGATCCGGTTGGCGCTCATCTCGGTGTAGTCGCTCGAGCTGTTGGCCTTGATGCGGTTGATCTTGCCACCCTGCAACGTCAGGTTGTCGATTTCCTGGCTGTTCGCCAGCACGCCCTGGAAGGTCTGCGGCAGCAGGCGCGTGTCGTTGTTCGACACGATCGGGCTGCGGAAGGCAAGGGCGCCCACCTTCAGGGTGCTCTTCGACAGCTTGAGCTTTCCGGTCAGCGCCAGCTTCGAGTATTCGTCCTGCGAGCCGCCGGAGAGGTCGGCAGGCAGCAAGCCGGTTCCCCCGGTGCCGTCGCCGGAGTCGAGCTTGTAGCCGAGCATGCCCAGGGCATCGACGCCGAAGCCGACCGTTCCTTCGGTATAGCCGGACTCCATGCGCAGGAGGAAACCCTGTGCCCATTCCTCGGCCTTGTCACGGGCGCCTTCCTGACGGAAGTCGCGGTTGAAGTAGAAATTTCGCAGTTCGAGGCCGGCCTTGCTGTCGGCGATGAAGTCGGCGTTGGCGGCACCCGGAAGGGCCCCCCCGGCGAGTAGCAGGGCTACCATGCGGTGTTTCGAGGTCATGCGGTGTCTCTCCTTGGAAATGCGCGCAGCGTTTCTGGGCTGCCTGGCAGAGCGCGAGCGTGTGGGGTTCTTGTCGTGGGCTCCTGTACCGCCGGCGCATTCTTGGAAACAGCGGGAAAGGGCGTCCAGCTAGAAAAACCGCACGCTGGCGATAGGAAAATCCGATGCGCCCAAATGGCTCCGCGCGGCCCGCGCGGCATGCAACCTGCAGTCGCAAGGCAACCGGGGCGCTCGCCGCGGCCTTCCGAAATCGAGCTGCAGGGTGGTTGAACGGTATGAATCTGAGATTTCTCGAGACCTTCGTCTGGGTCGCCCGGCTGAAGAGCTTTCGCCTCACGGCGGAGAAGCTGTTCAGCACCCAGGCCTCGATATCCAGCCGTATCGCGGCGCTCGAAGACGAGCTTGGCGCGCGGCTTTTCCTGCGCGACTCGAAGGGGGTTTCACTGACTCCCGAAGGTCAGCGGGTGCTCGAATACGCCGAGCAGATGATCGACACCATGCAGGCGCTCAAGCAGTCGATCAGCGACGCCAGCAACGTCCGTGGCTGCGTGCGCATCGGCGCGATGGATACCGTCATTCACACCTGGCTGAGTCCTTTCGTATCGCGGCTGATGGAGCGTTACCCGGCGGTGGAGGTGGAGCTGACCGCGGACACCGCGCGCAACCTGATCGAGCAGTTGCAGAAGGGCTATCTGGACGTGATCTTCCAGACCGATGAGGTCTGCGCCGACAGCGTGCGCAACCGCGAGATGGCCCGCTATCCGGTGCGGTGGGTGGTGCCGGCCGGTTCGATCTACGACCGCCCCTATGCGTCGCTGGAGGAGATGACCCGCGAGCGCATCATCACCTTCTCGAAGAACTCACGGCCGCATCAGGACATTCTCAACATGCTGCATGCCGGCAACATCGGCTCGCCGCGAATCAGTTGCGTGAACTCGCTGGCGGCGATGACGCGCCTGGTCGGCGACGGCTTCGGCATCGGCGCGCTTCCTGCCCCGCTGGTGCGCACCGAGCTGCAGGCGGGGCAGCTCAAGGTGCTTGACAACGTTCCACATCCGCCGCAGATGAGCATCGTCGCCACCTGGCGTACCGGCGTCGGGCTGGAGACGGTCGAGCAGGTGGTCGACCTGGCTCAGGACGTCCTCGACGACTATGCCCGGCAGATCGGCTCGGGCTTCGTCATCCTTTCCCGGCCCGACCTTTCCAGCGTGCGTATATCGGCCTGAGCCCGAACGATCGGAAGAGGGGCTGCCGGGGTGCCGGGAGCCCCTTTTTTGTATCTGTTTGGTGCATTTGCCCCGGCTAGTGCCTTGTTTCGCGACATAAGCTTTTTTGATCGTCGCGTGCCGATTTTTCTAGTTGGACAGCCTTGGCGGTTGTACCGAGACTCGAATCACTCCCGTACCGCACCTGTTCATCCCAGCCCCCTTAATTAACGGAGATACTCATGAAGGCATTTCCTTCACGCTTCGGTCTTGCCGCCCTAGCTTGCGTGCTCGGCCTCGCATCTTTCGCCGGCCAGGCCGCCGATCGCTGGAACATGACCGTCGAGCAACCCGACGGCAACCACATCACGGAGGTCGCCCGGGACTTCGCCAGGAATGTGGAGTCCGCCACCGCCGGCGATCTGCAGATTCGCGTGCACAGCAACTCGATACTGTTCAAGCGACCTGAAGTGAAGCGCGCCGTGCAAACCGGCCAGGTGCAACTGGGCGACGTGCTGATGTCGGTGCTCGGTAACGAGGACCCGATCTTCGAGGTCGACAGCGTGCCGTTCCTTGCACGCAGTTTTCCCCAGGCTCGCAAGCTCTGGGAGGTGAGCCGGCCGGCGATCGAGGCGCGTCTGCAGAAGCAGGGCATTCGCCTGCTCTATGCCACGCCGTGGCCACCGCAAAGCATCTTCACGCAGAAGCCGATCGCTTCGATGGCGGACTTCAAAGGCATGAAGTTTCGTGCCTACAACCCCGCGACGGCGCGCATGGCCGAGCTGATGGGCGCGGTGCCGACCACCATCAACACCGGAGAGGTTCCGCAGGCGTTCAGCGCCGGAATGATCAGCGGCATGCTGACTTCGCCGGCGACTGGCGTGGATACCCAGGCCTGGGACTTCTCCACCTACTACTACGACGTGCGCGCGTTCATTCCCAAGAACTTCGTGATCGTCAACGCGCGCGCTTTCGCCAAGCTTCCGCAAGCTTCGCAGCAGGCCGTGCTCGATGCCGCCGCCAAGGCGGAAGCCCAGGGCTGGGCGCTGGCCGAAGCCCGTACCGGCGAGCTGGTGAAGACCCTTGCCGACAAAGGCATGAAGGTTTCCAGCGAAGCCCCCGGCGACCTCGATGCCGGGTTCGGCAAGATCGGCCAGACCATGGTCGACGAATGGCTGGACAAGGCGGGCCCCGACGGCAAGGCGATCGTCGACGCCTTCCGCAAACCCTGAGCGACAGGCAGCGTCGCGGTGGCCGCGCTGCCTTCAATACCTGACTTCGAGGAGCCTTCCTGGATGACCTGGTTAAGAAAGCTGTACACGCTATCCGGAGCCTTGTCCGGGCTGTTCATGGTGCTGATCTGCCTGCTGGTGCTGGCGCAGATCGTTGCGCGCCTGCTCGACACCCTGGTGCCGTCCTCGGACGAATTCGCCGGCTACGCGATGGCGGCATCCGGCTTCCTCGGCCTGCCGTACGCCCTGCAGCGCGGTGCCCACATCCGCGTCGGGCTGCTGTTCAAGGTGCTTCCGTCACGCGGCAGGCGTGTCATGGAAGTATTCAGCTCGCTGCTGGCGCTGCTGGTGTCCGGCTACCTGGGCTGGTACTGCGTGGCGTTCGCCCTGGAAAGCTACGAGTTCGGCGAAGTGTCCTCCGGGATGCTCCCCGTTCCGATGTGGATACCGCAGGCTGCCATGGCCCTGGGAACCGTGATTCTGGCTATCGCCATGCTCGACCGATTGATCTGCATGCTTCGTGACCAGCCCTTCGAGGTCGAGAGCGAAGCGGTGATGGGCGAGTGAAGGCTGCGTTTTCATTTCTTGCAGGCGCTCTGGCCGCCGCACATTTTCAGTGAGTTCATCGTGGAATACACAATCGTTGCAACCACGCTGCTGGTGACCTTCTTCCTCATGCTCGGAGGTGGCGTATGGGTGGCACTGGCCCTGCTCGGGGTTGGTGTGATCGGCATGGAGCTGTTCGGTGGCGCTCCTGCCGGATCGATTCTCGCCTCCACCAGCTGGACGTCCAGCTCGAGCTGGACGCTGACGGCGCTGCCGCTGTTCATCTGGATGGGCGAGATCCTCTTCCGCACCAAGCTGTCGGAAGACATGTTCAGGGGCCTGGCGCCCTGGGTTCGCCTGCTGCCTGGACGCCTCCTGCATGTCAACGTCCTGGGCTGCGGCATCTTCGCCGCGGTTTCCGGGTCCTCTGCAGCGACGGCCGCCACCATCGGGCGCATCTCCCTGCCGGAGCTGAAGTCGCGTGGCTATCCGGACGCGATCGCCATGGGCTCACTGGCCGGCGCCGGCACCCTCGGGCTGCTGATTCCGCCCTCGATCATGATGATCGTCTACGGCGTGGCGGCGCAGGTGTCGATCTCGCGGCTCTTCGTCGCCGGTATCCTGCCGGGGCTGATGCTGCTGGCGATCTTCTCCGGTTACCTGATCATCTGGTCGGTGCTCAACCGTGGCCAGCTGCCACCGGACGAGGAACGCCTGCCGCTGGCCGAGAAGCTGCGTCGCGCGCGGCTGCTGATTCCGGTGGTGGTGCTGATCGTTGCGGTGATCGGTTCGATCTACAGCGGCGTGGCCACGGCTACCGAAGCCGCGGCGATAGGTGTGGCAGGTTCCCTGTTGATCGCCGGCGTCTCGGGCTCGCTGACCTGGCAGACCTTCAGCGACAGCCTGATGGGCGCCGTCTGCACCTCGTGCATGATCTTCTTCATCCTGCTCGGCGCCGCCTACCTGACCTCCGCGATGAGCTTCATCGGCCTGCCGGCGGCACTCGCCGACTGGATCATCGCCAAGCAGCTGTCGCCATACGTTCTGCTGCTTGCGTTGACGCTGTTCTTCATCGTCCTCGGCTGCTTCCTCGACGGCATCTCGATCATCCTGCTGACCACCGCCGTGGTGATGCCAGCCATCGGCGCGGCGGGCATCGACCTGCTGTGGTTCGGCATCTTCGTCATCCTCGTCGTCGAGATGGCGCAGATCACGCCACCGGTGGGCTTCAACCTGTTCGTCCTGCAGAACCTCACCGGCAAGGACCTATGGACGACGGCGAAGGTCTCCTTCCCGTTCTTCCTGCTGATCGTCCTGGCGGCGATCCTGATCACCCTGTTCCCGCAGATCGTCCTGATCCTGCCGCAGGCGATGATGGGCTGAGCGCGGGTGGGCGCAACGACATCGCCGACGCCAGGCTGGGGCGTCGGCGGTGAAGCGCGGCATTCCCCTGCGCCACGAATGGGCTCTGCTGAACGAATATGTCGCGGCGTGGAAAGCACGCCGGCGCCGGCGCGTTCTATGGTTCTCAGGAATGACCGGTGAGTTCTGCCAGCCGCCGGTCATCGGCCCGATGTCGGTTTCTCGTTCCCCCTGTCGCGCAGCGATGCGCCGTGCAGCGAAACCGAAACAGACCCGGGTAAAGCTGAACCACCGATAAAACCGCAAGTCTTCTCCCTTTAGCGGCCTGCCTGGCCGCCACAATAAGTCCAGTGGAGCAAAAACATGGCGTTCTTCAGCGCAGCCAGCAAGGCCGACTTCCAGCACCAACTGCAAGCGGCGTTGGCGCAGCACATCGACGAAAAAGCGTTGCCACAAGTGGCGCTGTTCGCCGAGCAGTTCTTCGGCATCATCGCCCTCGACGAGCTGGTCCAGCGCCGGCTGTCCGACCTGGTCGGCTGCACGCTCTCTTCCTGGCGGCTGCTGCAGAATTTCGAGCGCAGCGCGCCGCAGGTGCGGGTGTTCAATCCGGACTACGAGAAGCACGGCTGGCAATCCACCCACACCGCGGTGGAAGTGCTGCATGCGGACATCCCGTTCCTCGTCGACTCGGTGCGCATCGAGCTGAACCGCCGCGGCCACAGCATCCATACCCTGCAGAACAGCGTGCTCAGCGTGCGCCGCGATGCCGCCGGCGAGCTGCTGGAAATCCTGCCCAAGGGCATCAGCGCCGATGACGCCCGCCAGGAATCGCTGATGTTCCTGGAGATCGACCGCTGCGCCGGCGCCAGCGAATTGCGCGCCCTGGAGCGGGCGCTGCTGGAGGTGCTGGAAGAAGTGCGCCTGGCGGTTGCCGACTTCCAGCCGATGAAGGCCAAGGCCGCCGAGCTGCTGGCCGGGCTGGAGGCGGCCGGGGCGCCGCTGAACGGCGAGGACCTGGCCGAAATCAAGGTGTTCCTCGGCTGGCTGCTGGACAACCATTTCACCTTCCTCGGCTACGAGGAGTTCAAGGTCGTCGACGAGGCCGACGGTGGGCGCATGGTCTACGACGAGGCGTCGCTGCTGGGCCTGTCGCGGCGCCTGCGGGCGGGCCTGAAGGACGAGGAACTGCACATCGAGCCGGAGGCGGTGCGCTTCCTGCGCGAGCCCGCGTTGCTGTCGTTCGCCAAGGCCGCGGTGCCGAGCCGCGTGCACCGTCCGGCCTACCCGGATTTCGTCTCGATCCGCCAGCTCGACGCCGATGGCCGGGTGCTCAAGGAATGCCGTTTCATGGGGCTCTACACCTCCGCGGTGTACAGCGAGAGCGTGCGGCAGATTCCCTTCATCCGTCGCAAGGTCGGCGAAGTGGAACGCCGCGCGGGCTTCGAGAACAGCGCGCACCTGGGCAAGGAACTGGCCCAGGTGCTGGAGGTGCTGCCGCGCGACGACCTGTTCCAGACCCCGGTGGACGAGCTGTTCAACACCGCCATCGCCATCGTGCAGATCCAGGAGCGCAACAAGCTGCGCCTGTTCCTGCGCAAGGACCCCTACGGCCGTTTCGCCTATTGCCTGGCCTACGTGCCGCGCGACATCTACTCCACCGAAACCCGGGTGAAGATCCAGCAGATCCTCATGGAGCGCCTGCAGGCCAGCGACTGCGAGTTCTGGACCTACTTCTCCGAATCGGTGCTGGCGCGCGTGCAGTACATCCTGCGCGTCGACCCGAAGAACAAGCAGCCCATCGATACCCAACTGCTCGAGCGTGAAATCGTCCAGGCCTGCCGCACCTGGCAGGACGAATACGCCAGCCTCGTGGTGGAAAGCCTCGGCGAGGCGCAGGGCACCACGGTGCTGGCGGACTTCCCGAAAGGCTTCCCGGCCGGCTATCGCGAGCGCTTCGCCGCGCATTCCGCGGTGGTCGACATGCAGCACCTGCTGAGCCTGTCCGAGCAGCGCCCGCTGGTGATGAGCTTCTACCAGCCGCTCAGCCAGGGCGACCAGCTGCTGCACTGCAAGCTCTATCACGCCGACACGCCGCTGCCGCTGTCCGACGTGCTGCCGATCCTGGAAAACCTCGGCTTGCGCGTGCTCGGTGAATTCCCCTTCCGCCTGCGCCGGCAGAACGGCCGCGAGTTCTGGATTCACGATTTCGCCTTCACCTACTCCGAGGGGCTGAACGTCGACATCCAGCAGCTCAACGAGACGCTGCAGGACGCCTTCGTCCACATCGTCCAGGGCGACGCCGAGAACGACGGCTTCAACCGCCTGGTGCTGACCGCCGGCCTGGCCTGGCGCGACGTCGCGCTGCTGCGTGCCTACGCGCGCTACCTCAAGCAGATCCGCCTGGGCTTCGACCTCGGCTACATCGCCAGCGCGCTGCTCAACCACACCGACATCGCCCGCGAACTGGTGCGGCTGTTCAAGATGCGTTTCTACCTCTCGCGCAAGCTGGCCGCCGACGACCTCGAGGACAAGCAGCAGCGCCTGGAGCAGGCGATCCTGGCGGCGCTGGACAACGTCGCGGTGCTCAACGAGGACCGCATCCTGCGGCGCTACCTGGACCTGATCAGGGCGACCCTGCGCACCAACTTCTACCAGGCCGACGCGGCCGGGCAGAGCAAGTCCTACTTCAGCTTCAAGTTCGACCCCAAGGCGATTCCCGAACTGCCGCGGCCGGTGCCGAAGTTCGAGATATTCGTCTACTCGCCGCGCATCGAAGGCGTGCACCTGCGCTTCGGCAACGTCGCCCGCGGCGGCCTGCGCTGGTCCGACCGCGAGGAGGATTACCGCACCGAGGTGCTCGGCCTGGTCAAGGCGCAGCAGGTGAAGAACGCGGTGATCGTGCCGGTCGGCGCCAAGGGCGGCTTCATCCCGCGGCGCCTGCCGGTCGGCGGCAGCCGCGACGATATCCAGGCCGAGGCCATCGCCTGCTACCGGATCTTCATCTCCGGGCTGCTCGACATCACCGACAACCTCAAGGACGGCGCGGTGCTGCCGCCGGCCAACGTGGTGCGCTTCGACGATGACGATCCCTACCTGGTGGTGGCCGCGGACAAGGGCACCGCGACCTTCTCCGACATCGCCAACGGCATCGCC
>NZ_DJTK01000018.1:37403-74887 GCF_002438225.1 Pseudomonas sp. UBA6310
GGCTACGACCACAAGAAGATGGGCATCACCGCCAAGGGCGCGTGGGTCTCGGTGCAGCGGCATTTCCGCGAGCGCGGCATCGACGTGCAGCAGGACAGCATCAGCGTGATCGGCATCGGCGACATGGCCGGCGACGTGTTCGGCAACGGCCTGCTGCTCTCGGACAAGCTGCAGATGGTCGCTGCCTTCAACCACCTGCACATCTTCATCGACCCGAACCCCGACGCGGCCAGCAGCTTCGCCGAGCGCCAGCGGCTGTTCGACCTGCCGCGCTCGTCGTGGACCGACTACGACGCGCGCCTGATCTCCGCCGGCGGCGGCATCTTCCCGCGCAGCGCGAAGAGCATCGCCATCAGCCCGGAAATGCAGCAGCGCTTCGACATCAAGGCGACCAAGCTGACCCCGACCGAACTGATCCACGCGCTGCTCAAGGCGCCGGTGGACCTGATCTGGAACGGCGGTATCGGCACCTACGTGAAAGCCAGCAGCGAGAGCCACGCCGACATCGGCGACAAGGCCAACGACGCGCTGCGGGTCAACGGCAACGAACTGCGCGCCAAGGTGGTGGGCGAGGGCGGCAACCTCGGCATGAGCCAGCTCGGGCGCATCGAGTTCGGCCTCAACGGCGGCGCCAGCAACACCGACTTCATCGACAACGCCGGCGGCGTGGACTGCTCGGACCACGAGGTCAACATCAAGATCCTGCTCAACGAGAGCGTCGCCGCCGGCGACATGACCGGCAAGCAGCGCAACGCCCTGCTGATGGAGATGACCGATGCGGTCGGCAACCTGGTGCTGGGCAACAACTACAAGCAGACCCAGGCGCTGTCGCTGGCGCAACGCCGTGCGCGCGAGCGTGTCGCCGAATACCGGCGGCTGATCGGCGACCTGGAAAGCCGCGGCAAGCTGGACCGCGCGCTGGAATTCCTGCCCTCCGACGAGCAGCTCGCCGAGCGCATCAGCAGTGGCCAGGGGCTGACCCGGCCGGAACTCTCGGTGCTGATCTCCTACAGCAAGATCGACCTCAAGGAAGCGCTGCTGGAATCGCCGGTGCCGGATGACGACTACCTGATCCGCGACATGGAAACGGCGTTCCCGCAATTGCTCGGCGAACGCTTTGGCGAGGCCATGCGCCGCCATCGGTTGAAGCGCGAGATCGTCAGCACGCAGATCGCCAACGACCTGGTCAACCACATGGGCATCACCTTCGCCCACCGGCTCAAGGTCTCCACCGGGATGACCGCGGCGAACGTCGCCGCCGCCTACGTGATCGTGCGCGACGTGTTCCACCTGCCGCACTGGTTCCGCCAGATCGAGGCGCTGGATCACCAGGTGCCGGCAGAGGTGCAGCTGAACCTGATGGAAGAGCTGATGCGCCTCGGTCGTCGCGCCACCCGCTGGTTCCTGCGCAGCCGGCGCAACGAGCTGGACGCCGCGCGTGACGTGGCGCACTTCGGTCCGCGCATCGCCGCGCTGGGGCTGAAGCTCGACGAACTGCTGGAAGGCCCGACGCGCGAGCTGTGGCAGGGTCGCTACCAGGGCTACGTGGAGGCCGGCGTGCCGGAACTGCTGGCGCGGATGGTGGCGGGTACCAGCCACATCTACACGCTGCTGCCGATCGTCGAGGCCGCCGACGTGACCGGCCAGGACGCGGCGCTGGTGGCGAAGGCCTACTTCGCCGTGGGCAGCGCACTGGACCTGACCTGGTATCTGGCGCAGATCACCGGGCTGCCGGTGGAAAACAACTGGCAGGCACTGGCCCGCGAAGCCTTCCGCGACGACCTCGACTGGCAGCAGCGCGCGATCACCGTGTCGGTGCTGCAGGGCGAGGGCGGCGCGGACATCGATGCGCGGGTGGCCGCATGGGTCGAACGCAACCTGCCGCTGGTGGAACGCTGGCAGGCGATGCTCGCCGAGCTGCGCGCCGCCAGCGGCACCGACTACGCGATGTACGCCGTGGCCAGCCGCGAACTGATGGACCTGGCCCATAGCGGCAGCCAGGCGGGGTGCATGCCGTAACGCCTGCACACGCGGGTTTGCACCCAACCTGCGTTTCGTAGGGTGGATTCGTTTCGTAGCGTGGGTTAGCCGCCACGCGCAGGCGGCGGCATTCGCGGGAAGCGTGCGGCGGCGTAACCCGCCGGGCGGAGGTTGGCCGGGACACCGCCTGGTGGGTTACGCGGCTGTCCGGTTCGGAGCGGGTAGGCGGATCGAGAGAACGCCGCTAACCCACCCTACGGTTCGGAGCCGCTTCGCCGCTGTCGAATGCACGCGGCGCTTTTCGTAGGGTGGGTCAGCCGCCTCGCGCAGGCGGCGGCATTCGCGGGAAGCGTTCGGCGGCGTAACCCGCCGGGCGGAGGTTGGTCGGGACACCGCCTGGTGGGTTACGCGGCTGTCCGGTTCGGAGCGGGTAGGCGGATCGAGCGAGCGCCGCTAACCCACCCTACGGTTCGGAGCCGCTTCGCCGCTGTCGAATGCACGCGGCGCTTTTCGTAGGGTGGGTCAGCCGCCACGTGCAGGCGGCGGCATTCGCGGGAAGCGTGCGGCGGCGTGACCCGCCGGGCGGAGGTTGGCCGGGACACCGCCTGGTGGGTTACGCGGCTGTCCGGTTCGGAGCGGGTAGGCGGATCGAGCGAGCGCCGCTAACCCACCCTACGGTTCGGAGCCGCTTCGCCGCTGTCGAATGCACGCGGCGCTTTTCGTAGGGTGGGTGCAACCCGCGAACGGATGAATCAGTGATTAGCCTCCCGGACGCGCCACCAGGCCTTTCAATAGCGCCTGGTGGAAACGCTCAGGCGCCTGGATCTGCGGGGAATGGCCCAGGTCGGGGAAGGTCACCAGCACCGCGCCGGGAATCCGTGCGGCGGCTTCCCGGGCCAGTTTCGGGTAATTGCCGAGCTGGCTGCGCAACGCCTCGGGGGCCGCGTCCTTGCCGATCGCGGTGGTGTCTTTTTCGCCGATCATCAACAGGGTCGGCACCTCGATCCGTTCCAGTTCGTAATACACCGGCTGGGTCTGGATCATGTCGTAGGTGAGCGCCGAGCTCCAGGCGACGGCTTCGCGCCCCGGCCCTTTGAACATCCCGGCCTGCATCTGCACCCACTTGTCCCATTGCGGGTGCCATTGCCCGGCGTAGTAGGTGCTCTGCTGGTAGCTGCGGATGCTCTCGGCGGTGGTGTTCAACTCGCGGGCGTACCACTCGTCCACGCGGCGATAGGGCACGCCCTTGGCTTTCCAGTCCTCCAGGCCGATGGGATCGACCAGCACCAGTTGCTCCAGCTGCTGCGGATACATCAGGGCGTAGCGGGTGGCGAGCATGCCGCCCATCGAGTGTCCCAGCAGGCTGAAGCGCTCGATGCCCAGGCTTTGCAGCAGTGCGTGGGTGTTGCTCGCCAGTTGCTGGAAGCTGTACTGGTAGTGCTCGGGCTTGCTCGATTTGCAGAAGCCGATCTGGTCCGGCACCACCACCCGGTAGCCGGCGCCGGTGAGCGCCCTGATCGTGCCTTCCCAGGTCGCGGCGCAGAAATTCTTGCCATGCAGCAGCACCAGCACGCCGCCGTTCGGGCGTTCGGGCTGCACGTCCATGTAGGCCATCTGGCGTTTGCCGCCCTGGGATTCGAACTCGAAATGCTGCACCGGGTAGGGATAGTCGAAGCCTTCGAGCTCCGCGCCGTACCCCGGCGTTTCCGCCGCCCGAACGGTGGCGGCGGCGCACAGCACGAGCGCGGGTAACCAGCGTCTGTACATGATGTCGTTCCTTATCCGAAGTGAGCGTTACGCCTGTGTGTGAACCTGTGGCGGCGCTTCGGTTCGAGCGATGGCGCTTCGGCTGGACAGGACGCCCGTGGCAGGCCAGCAACGCCGACGAAAGGTCATCTATCTCAACCTGTACAGGAATTCGATAAACGAGAATTCGTGTAGGATTTTCCTCTGTGTCACCCTACGCCGGTATATTTATCAGGCGGTTGTAGCGTGATGCAGCACGCATCGATCATTCCGGCCGTAGGCGAATCGACCCGTTCGAGTCGGTTCCGGCTCCGTGAGAGGAACGCCCTTGTCCCCCAGTGAACGTGCAGCCGCGCTGGCCAGCGCCAGCGAAGTCTGTGCCCGAGAACCCATCCACATCCCCGGCAGCATTCAGCCGCATGGATTCCTGCTGGTGTTCGAGGCGTCCGACCTCAAGGTCATTCAGGCCAGCGAAAACGTTGCCACCCTGCTCGGCGTCGAGGTCGCCGGATTGCTCGGCCGCCACTTCGACGAGTTGCTGGAAGATGCCGCACGGCTGCGCGGCAAGCTCGATTCGCTGGCCAGCGAGGACCGCAATCCGTTTCACCTCGCCGACGTGACGTTCCGGGTCGGCGATCCGGGCCCGGCGTTCGCCCTGATGGTGCATCGCCACGACGGCGTGCTGATCACCGAGTTCGAGGCCGTGGACGATGGCACCGCCGCCTACCTGGACCTCTATCCGCTGGTGCGCACCTTCGTCACGCGCCTGCAGGAAACGCCTACCGCCGAACTGCTCTGCCAACTGGCGGTGACCGAGGTCAAGCGCATGACCGGTTTCGGCCGGGTCAACGCCTATCGCTTCGACGCCCTCGGCAACGGTGTGGTGATCGCGGAGGACGCCGATCCGGGCTACCCGCGATACCTTGGCCTGCATTTCCCCGCCTCGGACATTCCGCAGCAGGCGCGCGCGCTCTACTGCGCCAACCGCATCCGCGTGATCGGCGATGCCGACTATCGGCCCTCGCCGATCCTGCCGCCGCTCAATCCCGTCAGCGGCCAGCCGCTGGACCTGAGTTACGCCGCGCTGCGCAGCGTTTCGCCGGTGCACGTGCAGTACATGAAGAACATGGGCACCCGCGCTTCGATGTCGATATCCGTCGTCGTCGACGGCGCGCTCTGGGGGCTGATTTCCTGCCACGACGCCGCGCCGCAGCGTGTGGGTTTCCAGACCCGTACCGCCTGCGAAATGCTCGGCCGTATCCTGTCGCTGCAGATCGAAGCCAAGGAAACGCACGCCATTGCCGATCGGCGGCTCAAGCTGCGCGAGAACATCGTGCAGATGCTTTCGCTGATGGCCGACCGCGAACGTGGCAGCGTCGCCGAAGGGCTGCTGGCGGCGCCGGACGTGCTTCTTGGGTTCGCCCGCGCCAGCGGTGCGGCCATCGTCCTCGCCAATCGCTGCGAACTGCTCGGCGAAACGCCGCCGCGCAACGACGTGGAAGCGCTGGTGCGCTGGCTGGCCGAGAGGGAGGTCGGTGAGGTATTCCACACCCATAACGTCGGGCGCGACATCGCCGAACTGAGTGAGCTGTCCCAGTACGCCGGCGGGCTGCTGGCGGTTTCGATCTCCGAACTGCACGCGCATTACCTGATCTGGTTCCGCCCGGAGCGGGTGCGCACGGTCAACTGGGCCGGAAAGCCGGAGAAACACCTTTCGCAAGGTGGCGCGCTGAGCCCGCGGCACAGTTTCGAGAGCTGGCAGGAGACCGTCTTGGGGCAGTCGCTCGGCTGGGATCAGCTGGAGATCGACAGTGCGCTGGAACTGCGCAATGCGGTGCTTGGCATCGTCCTGCGCAAGGCCGAAGAGCTGGCCGAGCTGGCCGGCGAGTTGAAGAAGTCCAACCGCGAGCTGGAGGCGTTTTCCTACAGCGTCTCCCACGACCTGCGCGCGCCGCTGCGCCATATCGCCGGCTACGCCGAGTTGCTCGGCGAGGTCGAGGGCGGGCGGCTGACCGACAGCGGGATGCGCTTCCTCACCAACATCAGCGAATCGGCGCGCTTCGCCGGCACCCTGGTGGACAACCTGCTGAGCTTTTCCCAGATGGGCCGTGCCGCGTTGCACCTGTCGGACGTCAACCTGCCGGCGCTGGTCGACTCGATCCGCCAGGAGATGCTTCCGGATTACCAGGACCGCACGGTGGAGTGGCACATCCAGCCGCTGCCGATCCTGATCGCCGATGCGGCCTTCATTCACCTGGCGCTGCGCAACCTGCTGTCCAACGCCATCAAGTACAGCCGCACCCGCGACGTCGCGGTGATCGAGGTGGGCGCCGAGGAACACGCCGACGAACATTGGGTCTATGTGCGCGACAATGGCGTCGGCTTCGACATGGAATACGCCGGCAAGCTGTTCGGCGTGTTCCAGCGCATGCACCGCATGGAAGAGTTCGAAGGCACCGGCATCGGCCTGGCCAGCGTGCGCCGCATCATCGAACGGCACGACGGCCGGGTCTGGGCGGAAAGCCGGCCGGACCAGGGTGCGACCTTCTATTTCGCGCTGCCCAAACGTATACATGCCCGCGTTTCACGCTGAGAGGTAATTCAAGCAAATGCTCAAACCCATCCTGTTGGTCGAGGATAACCCGCACGATCTCGAGCTGACCCTGGTCGCGCTCGAGCGCAGCCAGCTCGCCAACGAGGTCATCGTGTTGCGTGATGGCGCAGAGGCGCTGGATTACCTGTTCCGCCGCGGCGCGCATCGGGACCGTGGTGAAGGCAACCCGGCGGTGCTCCTGCTGGACCTGAAACTTCCCAAGGTGGACGGCCTCGAAGTGCTCGAGGCGGTACGCAACGCCGAGCTGCTGCGCAGCATGCCGGTGGTTATGCTGACCTCCTCGCGCGAGGAGCCCGACCTGCAGCGCGCCTACGCGCTGGGGGTGAACGCCTACGTGGTCAAGCCGGTCGAGTTCAAGGATTTCGTCGCGGCGATTTCCGATCTGGGCATCTTCTGGGCCGTGCTCAACGAGCCGCCGCCCGGCTCCGCACGCCTGGCGCGTCGGCGCACGCCCCGTTCCGGTGGCGACGAGCAATGAGCAGGCCGCCGCGCGCAGCGGCGTGTTCAACAGTCGTTCCGCCGCCAGTAGCCGGCATTTCCGAGGTACCGAAGTTGGCGGTGATCGATGTCCGCTAGACCGTTGAAGATGCTTTTCGTCGAGGACAGCCCGCATGACGCGGAACTGACCCTGGCGACCCTCACGCGGCACGGCTTCCAGGTCGACTGGACCCTGGTGCACAGCCATCAGGGCGTCGAGCAGGCGCTGCGCGCCGACAGCTTCGACCTGATCCTTTCCGACTTCCTGCTGCCGGGTTCCTCCGGCATGCAGGCGCTGCAGGTTGCGCGTCGCCTCGCGCCGGAAATCCCGTTCCTGTTCCTCTCCGGCATCTTCGGCGAGGAGCACGCGGTCGAGATGATGCGCCTGGGCGCCGTCGACTACGTGCTCAAGCAGAACCTCGTCTTCCTGCCCAAGGCCATCGAGCGGGCCATGGCGGAAGTCTCCGAGCGTCGCGAACGGCGCCGCGCCGAGGACGCGTTGCATGAGGTCGAACTGCGCGCCGACCTCGCCATCGAAGCGGCGCGCCTCGGCCTGTGGGACTACCGGCCGCAGACCGACACGCTGATCTGGGACGCGCGCTGCAAGGCGCTGTATGGCCTGCCCAGCGGCAAGCAGGTGCGCGACCTGGCCTCGTTTCTCGACGCCTGCGATCCGGCCGATCGCGAACGCCTGCATGAGCAGGTGACGCGCACGCTGTCGCGCGACAGTGGCGACGAACTGAGCGTCGAGTACCGCATCCAGGTGGCGGGCGCGGTGCGCTGGCTGTCGATCCGCGGGCGCGCCTCCTTCGAGGACGGTCGCTGCGTGCGCCTGATCGGCGTGCTGCAGGACATCAGCGAACAGAAACAGGTGACCCTGGCGCTGCAGGAGCTGAACCAGACCCTCGGCGAACGCGTCGAGCGACGCACGCGCGAACGCGATCGCACCTGGGATCTGTCACGCGAGCTGCTCGCGGTGATGCGCTTCGATCTCACCCCCATCGCCCTCAACCCGGCCTGGCACGAAACCCTGGGCTGGTCGCGGGAGGAATTCCTGCAGGGGCCGCTGTGGCATCTGCTGCATCCCGAGGATGTCGCCAGCACCCGCGCCGAGGCGCAGCGCATCGCCGACGGCTACGTTTCCACGCGCTTCGTCAACCGCCTGCGCCACGCCGACGGCGGCTATCGCTGGATGTCCTGGACGGTGGTGCCGGAGCAGAGCCTGATGTACGCCGCGGTGCGCGACATCACCAGCGAGCGCGAGGCCCTGGATGAGCTGGCCAGCAGCAACCGCCAACTGCTCGAACAGATCGCCGAGCGCGAGCGCGTCGAAGCCGCCCTGCAGCAGATGCAGCGCCTGGAGGCGGTCGGCCAGTTGACCGCGGGCGTTGCCCACGACTTCAACAATCTGCTGACGGTGATCCTCGCCAGCGGCTCCTTCCTGGCCCGCGATCTGCCGGCGACGCCCGAATTCAACAAGGCCCGCCAGCGCCTGCAGAATATCCGCGAGGCGGGCGAGCGCGGCGCCAAGCTCACCGGGCAACTGCTGGCCTTCTCGCGTCGCCAGCGGCTGACCCCGGAGCCGGTGGACCTCAACGAAACCGTGCGCGGCATGCTCGAGCTGTTGAGAAGCACGCTCGGCGGCAGCGTGCTGATCGAGACCGAGCTGGCCGACGATCTGCGCCTGGCGCTGGTCGATCCGACGCAGCTAGAACTGATCATCCTCAACCTGGCGATCAACGCGCGCGACGCCATGGCGATGGGCGGCACCCTCTGCCTGAGCACCCGGCGCGAACGGGTCGAAACGCCGCCGCTGGGTGCCGAGGACCCGGAGCCGGGCGACTACGTGGTGCTGTCGGTGCGCGACTCGGGCACCGGGATGAGCGACGAGGTGCTGGCCAAGGCGTTCGAGCCGTTCTTCACCACCAAGGATGTCGGCAAGGGTTCCGGGCTGGGCCTCGCCCAGGTGTTCGGCTTCGCCAAGCAGTCGGGTGGCGGCGCGCGGATCGATACCCGCCTCGGTGCCGGTACCACGGTGAGCGTCTATCTGCCCTGCGCGCCGGAGGAGACGCTCGAGGCGCCGCCGTCATCGGCCGAGACCGTGCATGACGAGGCGCAGGGCCAGGCGTGCCGGGTGCTGCTGGTGGATGACGACCCCAACGTGCGCGCGGTGACCGCGATGCTGTTGGACGACCTCGGCTACCGGGTGGTCGAGGCCGACAGCGGCGTGCAGGCGCTGGAGCTGCTCGACGAGCGCATCGACATTCTCCTCGCCGATTTTGCGATGCCCGGCATGAACGGTGCTGACGTGGCGCGCGCGGTGCGCCGGCGCTTCCCGCACATGCCGGTGGTGTTCATCACCGGTTACGCCGAATTGGGCGGGCTGGACGTGGAGAACGCCCTGATCGTTCCCAAGCCGTTTCGCGGCGAGGAGCTGTCGGCGAAGCTCAATGCGGCGCTGTTGTTCGCCGAATCGCGCGCCGACGGCTGATCGGGCGGGGTCCGCTTCCTCAGGCGCGGGTGTCGCGCAGGCTGGCGAGAAAGCCCGGCACGTCGGCAGCGCCGGCTTGGCGCAGGGCACGGCCCAGCGCATCGGCGGCGGCGTCCTCGCGCGGCAGCAGCAGCCATTCCGGCGTTCCGGGCGGGCTGATCTGGTCGAGGCGCGCGTAGGGCGTGCCGCTGCTCAGCAGCAGGTCCATGAACTGGGGATGTGCCCAGGCCTGCTCCGGCAGCGCGAGCACGTGGAAGGCTGCGTCCAGCGCCGCGAGTCCGGCCGGGTTCAGCCGATAGTGCTGGCGGATCGCCGGAAGGATCACCTGCAGCCCACGCCGACGCGCATAGGCCAGCGCCACGCCGAAGGCCGCTACCTGCTGGTGGCCACCCCAGTACAACCGGTTGCCGTGCCAGTCGGCCTGGCGCACCTCGATCTGCTGGCCGCTGAGGTAGCGGGGCAGGGCCAGGCTGATCGCCTTGACGAAATCCTTGTAGCTGATGATGCGCACCGCGCGCCCGGCCGGCGTTGTCGCGAAATCTTCCAGATGCGCAAGCGGGGGTTGCTCGCCGCGCGGCGCGCAGACGCCGTCCAGCTCGCGCAGGTCGAAGGCCTCGCTCTCCTGGCTCTGCAGCTCGACGCAGCGCACCAGCAGCGCGTGGGCTTGCGCCTTGACCTGCTGCACCGGACCGGAGAGTGCGCCGCGCGGCAGGTCGAGCAGGCGTTCCAGCGGCGGGCCGTCCTGCCACCAGATGCTGTCCTCCGGTCGCTGCAGCGCCTTGAACGGCAGATGCTCCAGCCCGGCACGCTCGAGCCGCGGGCGCTGCCGGCCGCCCAGGCCCAAACGCTGCGCAAACTGGGACAGGCGCATGGCGAAGGAGGGCGGTTCGGGGACGGACATGGCGGCGCTTCTACTCCCGTAATGGCCGCAGTTTGGCTATGGACGGCGGGTTGACGCTACAACAATCTTTTGACGTCGGAGACTCGATTCTTCCCGGATGAAGCGCTGTGGCACACTTCGCGAAACCGATCCCACGGACACGCCATGCAGCGCATCCTGCTCGACATCCACATCCCGGCCGACCGCCTGCTGGCGCTCTATCAGGGCCGCGCCAACCGCATCCTGCTCAAGGCCCGGGACGGCCGCAGCGTGAGCCTGCCGGCGCATCATCTGCGGCCGTACTTCGTCCATGACGGGGTGCACGGGGCCTTCGAGCTGCAGGTCAGCGATTCCGGCGAGCTGCTGGAGCTACGGCGCCTCGCTTGAAGGTCGCCGCCCCGGCTATAATCCGCGGCTCGCTCACGACCCGAAGCCCGCCCAATGTATACCCTGGCTCGCGACCTGCTGTTCAGACTCTCCCCGGAAACCTCCCATGACCTGTCCCTGGACCTGATCGGTGCAGGCGGGCGGCTGGGCATCAATCGCCTGCTGACCAAGCCGCCGGCAAAACTGCCGGTGTCGGTGATGGGCCTGGAGTTTCCCAATCCGGTGGGCCTGGCCGCGGGTCTGGACAAGAACGGCGATGCCATCGACGGGTTCGCCCAGCTGGGTTTCGGTTTCGTCGAGATCGGCACCATCACGCCGCGTCCGCAGCCGGGCAACCCCAAGCCACGGCTGTTCCGCCTGCCGGAAGCCGAGGCGATCATCAACCGCATGGGCTTCAACAACCGCGGCGTCGACTACCTGCTGCAGCGGGTCGCCGCAGCGAAGTTCGACGGCATCCTCGGCATCAACATCGGCAAGAACTTCGACACGCCGGTCGAGCGAGCGGTGGACGACTACCTGATCTGCCTTGACAAGGTCTACGCCCACGCCAGCTATGTGACGGTCAACGTCAGCTCGCCGAACACGCCGGGGCTGCGCAGCCTGCAGTTCGGCGACTCGCTCAAGCAGTTGCTTGAGGCCCTGCGCCAGCGCCAGGAAGACCTGACGGCGAAGCACGGCAAACGCGTGCCGCTGGCGATCAAGATCGCCCCGGACATGACCGACGAGGAAACCGTGCTGGTCGCCGAGGCGCTGCGCGATGCGGGCATGGACGCGGTGATCGCCACCAACACCACGCTTGGCCGCGAAGGCGTCGAAGGGTTGCAGCACGGCGATGAGGCGGGCGGGTTGTCCGGCGCGCCGGTACGTGACAAGAGCACGCATACGGTGAAGGTGCTGGCCGGCGCGCTGGGTGGGCGACTGCCGATCATCGCGGTGGGCGGCATCACCGAAGGCAGGCATGCGGCGGAGAAGATCGCCGCCGGCGCCAGCCTGGTGCAGGTTTATTCGGGGTTCATCTACAAGGGGCCGGCACTGATCCGTGCCGCCGTCGACGCCATTGCGGCGCTGCCGGGCTCGGCTCGCTAGCTTCGGGGGCCATGAAAAAGGGCTCCCGAAGGAGCCCTGGGCACTACGCCCGCCGCCCGGTTGGGGCGCGCTTCATGAGATGTAATCGATCCTGATCAGCCGACGGCGTGAAGTTCGTTAAGACGATGAATGCCGGCGGTGCCGGTAAATCCATCCCACTGATCGCCACGTCCCTCGCGCCAGCCGTTGATCCAGGCTTGGCGGGTGGCCGCAAGGGTGAAAGGACAAAGGTCGCGGGATTTACCATGAATGCCGTGCTGATAACCACGCAAGAATGCTCGTTCCAACGGATCACGCTTAAGTCTTCTCATAGGGTGTTGCCCTCACTGGTTGACTGTTATATGTCCCGTTGGCCTCGTGGCGAGGCCAGGCAGAATGCGATCTGCCGACGGAGCCGCTGCCGGCGTCGCGGTCTCCTTCCAGCGGCGTTGCACCGATGGGGTAACTGAGTTCTAACCAATGCCCGGAAGCATTGGAATGATCGTTTTGTCATAAGCACGTAATGCTTTTCTGAGTGAGGCCATAAGAACAGGCCCGGACAGGCACCCATCGGCGCATGAAAGCCGGTGCAACCGGGCAGTAAACCGAGACGCCGACGAAGGCATTGTTGCGAACTACTCTTGCCTGTAAGGGCTCACTATTCCGACGAAGGGTCGTCTACGACCTTTTGCCACTTTCTGACGCGGCAGACACTGCCCGTCATCGACCGCCGCAGGCACCTGGAAACTCATGTCGGACCGTTACGAACTCGTTCTCACCTGCCCCAAGAGCCTCGAAGGGCTGCTACTCGAAGAAGCCACTGCCCTGGGACTGGAAGAGCCGCGCGAACAGACCGCGGCGATTCGCGGTTTCGGCAGCCTGGAGCTGGCCTACAAACTGTGCCTCTGGTCGCGCCTGGCCAACCGCGTTCTGCTGGTTCTCGACCGCTTCACGATCGAGGACGCCGAATCGCTTTACGACAGCGTTCATGCCGTCGACTGGAGCGAACATCTCCAGCCCGACGGCAGCCTGGCGGTGGAGTTCAGCGGTCATGGTTCGGGAATCGACAACACCCACTTCGGCGCACTGAGGGTCAAGGATGCGATCGTCGATCGTCTGCGCCAGGCCGACGGCACGCGGCCCTCGGTGGACAAGGTCAACCCGCACCTGCGCGTGCACCTGCGCCTGGACCGCGGCGAGGCGATTCTGTCCCTCGACCTGTCCGGGCACAGCCTGCACCAGCGTGGCTACCGCCTGCAGCAGGGCGCGGCGCCGCTGAAGGAAAACCTCGCCGCGGCGGTCCTGATCCGTGCCGGCTGGCCGCGCATCGCCGCCGAGGGCGGAGCGCTGGCGGACCCCATGTGCGGTGTCGGTACTTTCCTGGTGGAGGCCGCGATGATCGCCGCCGACATCGCGCCGAACCTCACCCGCGAGCAGTGGGGCTTCAGCGAATGGCTGGGCCATGTGCCGGCGTTGTGGAAGAAGCTGCAGGGCGAAGCCCAGGAGCGTGCCACCGCCGGCCTGGCGCGGCCGCCGCTGTGGATTCGCGGCTACGAGGCCGATCCACGGCTGATCCAGCCGGCGCGCAACAACATCGAACGTGCCGGGCTGGGTGACTGGATCAAGGTCTACCAGGGCGAAGTGGCGACCTTCGAGCCGCGTCCGGATCAGAACCAGAAAGGCCTGGTCATCAGCAACCCGCCCTATGGCGAGCGTCTGGGTGACGAGGCGAGCCTGCTGTACCTCTACCAGAACCTCGGCGAACGTCTGCGCCAGGCGTGCATGGGCTGGGAGGCGGCGGTGTTCACCGGCGCGCCGGACCTCGGCAAGCGCATGGGCATCCGCAGCCACAAGCAGTACGCGTTCTGGAACGGCGCCTTGCCCTGCAAGCTGCTGCTGATCAAGGTGCAGCCGGATCAGTTCGTCACCGGCGAGCGGCGCACGGCGGAGCAGCGTCAGGTCGAACGCGAGCAGGCGCAGGCGCTGGCCGAGGAAACCGCGCAAGCGCCGAAGCTCAACCGGAACGGCAACCCGATCAAACCGACGCCGGCGCCCGCGCCGGTGGTCGAGCAGGCTCGTCTGAGCGAAGGCGGGCAGATGTTCGCCAACCGCCTGCAGAAGAACCTCAAGCAACTGGGCAAATGGGCCAGGCGCGAGGGCATCGACTGCTACCGCGTGTATGACGCCGACATGCCGGAGTACGCCCTGGCCGTCGATCTGTACCACGACTGGGTGCACGTGCAGGAATACGCCGCGCCCAAGTCGATCGATCCGGAAAAGGCCCAGGCCCGCTTGTTCGATGCCCTGGCGGCGATCCCGCAGGCGCTGAACGTCGACAAGAGCCGGGTGATCATCAAGCGCCGCGAGCGCCAGAGCGGCACCAAGCAGTACGAGCGGCAGAGCGCCCAGGGCAAGTTCGTCGAAGTCAGTGAGGGCGGCGTCAAGTTGCTGGTGAACCTCACCGACTACCTCGACACCGGGCTGTTCCTCGACCACCGCCCGTTGCGCCTGCGCATCCAGCGCGAGGCGGCCGGCAAGCGCTTCCTCAACCTGTTCTGCTACACCGCCACGGCCACGGTGCATGCGGCCAAGGGCGGCGCGCGGACCACCACCAGCGTCGACCTGTCGAAGACCTACCTGGACTGGGCGCGGCGCAACCTGTCGCTCAACGGCTTCTCCGACAAGAACCGCCTGGAGCAGGGCGACGTGATGGCCTGGCTGGCCGCCGACACCAACCAGTACGAGCTGATCTTCATCGACCCGCCGACCTTCTCCAATTCCAAGCGGATGGAGGGCGTGTTCGACGTGCAGCGCGACCATGTGCAGTTGCTGGACCTGGCGATGGCACGCCTGGCGCCCGCTGGCGTAGTCTATTTTTCCAACAATTTCCGCAAGTTCCAGCTCGATGAGGCACTTGCCCTGCGTTACCGGGTGGAGGAAATCAGCGCCGAGACCATCGCCGCCGATTTCGCCCGCAACCCGCGTATCCACCGCGCCTGGCGCTTTCAGCCGCTGAACGGCTGAGCAAACCGCGCTGGGCAGGCCTACCTCTCCCCAACAGAGTGGTGTATGAAGCGACCGAACGCGTTCAAGAAGAATCGGGGCTACATAGATCCAGCCACGGCTGGCTGGATGACCATCGGCGCGTCGCTGATCGTGGGCGCGCTGATCACCGTCGCGGTCTCCATCGTCACGCGGCACTTCTATGAGAAGCAGTTGCAGGAGCGTTTCGAGCTGGCCGCCGTCGAGCGTGCCAGCCTTGCTCGGGAGCGGCTGATCGACCAGACCAAGCGTCTGGACGCACTGCGGCGGTTCTTCGTTTTTTCCGAGGACGTCGATCGCCGGTCTTTCGAGGGCTACAGCGAGCCGCTGCTGAACGACACCTTCGCGCTGACCTGGTATCCGCGCATCGAGGCGAGTGCCCGCGAAGCCTTCGAGGCCGCCGTACGCGAGGACGGCGTGGCCGATTTCCGCATCCGCGAGCTCGCCGATCCGGACGGGGACGATCTGGCACTGCGCCCGGCCGGCGAACGCGCCGAATACTTCCCCTTGCTCTACAGCGTCTCGCACCAGGCGCCGCGCCGGCCGCTGGGCTTCGACCTGCTGTCCTACGGCTCGCTGCAGCCGTTGCTCGACCGCGCGCGGACGGAGAACCGCACGATCATTTCCGAAAGCATCGCGCTGTTCGGCAGCCGCCGCCCACAGGATCGCGGGCTGCTGATCTTCGCCCCGGTCTACAACGCCACGCCGTCATCGCCAAGCGGAGCGCTGCAGGGCTACGTGGGGGCGCTGGTGAGCCTGCAGAGCCTCATGGAGTCGGGCATCTCCGACAAGAGCCGGCACAACCTGATGGTCGAACTGCTGGACGTGACGGGCGACGCTCCGCAGTCGCTGTACCGTTCCGAGGATCTCGCCGCGCACAGCGACCTGCGTTACGCCTTGCAGTTTCCCCTGGATAACCGGCTGTTCGAGCTGAGAATCCAGCCGACTGACCTGTTCATGCAGGCCAACCAGTCGCCACTGGTGATCTGGGTGGTGCTGTTCGGCATCGTCCTCACGCTGCTGATCAGCGCGTTCCTCTACAGCCTGGTCAACCAGCGCCAGCGCGCCCTGGCGCTGGTCACCGAGCGCACTGCCGACCTGCGGGCTCGCGAGCAGGAGCTGGCGGCCAGCGAGCGGCGCTGGAGCTTCGCCCTGGACGGCTCGGGCGACGGGGTCTGGGACTGGGACATGCGCACCGACACCATGTTCTTCTCCGGCGCCTGGAAGAGCGGGCTGGGTTATGCGGAGGAAGACATCGGTAACAGCCTGGACGAGTGGAGCAAGCGGGTGCACCCGGACGACCTGCCGCGCGCGGTGAGTACCCTGCAGCGGCACTTCGACGGCGAGCTGCCGAGCTACCTGTGCGAGTACCGCATGCAGCGTCGCGACGGTACCTGGGCCTGGATTCTGGACCGCGGCAAGGTGGTCGAGCGCGACGCCGAGGGCAAGGCCACCCGCGCCATCGGCACGCATTCCGATGTCAGTTGGCGCAAGGCGGCGGAGCTGGAACTGGCGCGCGCCCACGGCCAGTTGAGCGGCCTGCTGGACGCGGCGACCCAGGTGTCCATCGTCGCGACGGACATGCAGGGCCAGGTGATGACGTTCAACGTCGGCGCCCAGCGCATGCTTGGCTATTCGGCGCAGGAAGCCGTCGGCCAACTGAGCGTACTGCAGCTGCATGATCCCGAAGAGCTGCAGCGGCGGGCCGATGAACTCGGCCAACAGCTGGGCAGGCCGGTGGAGCCCCTGGAGGCCATCGCCTTCGAGGTGCTCCGGGAGAATCGCCATGACGAGCGCGAATGGACGTTCGTTCGTCGCGACGGCAGCAGGCTCACCGTCAACCTGTTCCTTACCGGCATTCGCGACGAGGCGGGCACGCTGGTCGGCATTCTCGGCATCGCCACCGACATCACCGAGCGGCGTCGCGTGCGCGCGGCGCTCGAGGCGCGCGATCAGTTGCTGGAGAAACTCAGCTCGCGGGTGCCGGGCGTGATCTATCAATACCAGCTGAACCCGGATGGCACCGCCAGCTATCCCTACGTCAGCGCGGGAATCCGCGAGGTCTACGAGATCGAGCCCGAGGCGTTGCGCCGGGATGCGTCGCTGATCCACGAGCGCGTGCATCCGGACGACCGGGCGCGGGTCGATGAGTCCATCCAGCGTTCGGCCGAACGCCTGAGCTTCTGGACCGAGGACTATCGCGCGCTGCTCCCCGGCAAAGGGCTGCGCTGGTTCCGCGCCGAGGCGCTGCCGGAGCGGCTGGCGGACGGCGCGGTGCTCTGGCACGGCTACCTCTCCGACATCACCGGCCTCAAGCTGGTCGAACAGGAACTGCGCGAGCTGTCGATCACCGATTCGCTCACCGGCGTGTACAACCGCCGCTACTTCCAGCAGCAACTGGAAATCCAGATCGTGCGTTCGCAGCGCCATCCCGGCGCGCTGTCGGTGGTGATGCTGGACATCGATCGCTTCAAGCAGATCAACGACCAGTTCGGTCACGGCACCGGGGACCTGGTGCTCAAGCGGATCAGCCAGCGCATCGGCCAGCGGGTGCGGCGCAGCGACGTGTTCTGCCGTCTTGGCGGCGAAGAGTTCGCCGTGCTCTGCCCGGATACCGACCTGCAACAGGCGGAAATCCTCGCCCGCGCGCTGCTCGAAGAGCTGCGCCGCGATCCGGTGGAGGGCGTGGGTGTGGTCACTGCCAGTTTCGGCGTGGCCCTGTGGCAGCCGGGAGAGGACGCCGACGCGTTGCTACGCCGGGCGGACGCGGGCGTCTACGCGGCGAAGCAGGCAGGCAGGGATCGGGTGGTGGTGAACTACGGTTGAGCAGCAGGCGCGCCGTCATCGCTGACGGCGCGCCCGTGGACCTCAACGCGTGGCGGTGCTGTTGGCGAGCTTGGGCTGGCGATACAGCTCGACGAGGATCTGGTCGAGCACCGAGGAGGCGCCCCACGGCCGCGGATCGTTGAGGATCGCCACCACCGCCCAGGTGTTGCCGTTGATGTCGCGACTGAAACCGGCGATGGCGCGCACGTTGTTCAGCGTGCCGGTCTTGATGTGCGCCTCGCCGACCAGGGCGGTTTTGTGCAGGCGCTTGCGCATCGTCCCGTCCATCGCCGCCAGCGGCAGCGAGGAGATGTACTCCGCGGCATAACGGCTTCCCCACGCGGCTTGCAGCAGGGTCGCCATCTCGCGCGCGCTGACCCGTTCGTCCCGCGACAGCCCGGAGCCGTTCTCCATGACCAGGTGCGGCGCGGTCAGGCCCTTCTTCGCCAGCCACTGGCGCACCACGCGTTGCGCGGCCTTGCCGTCGTCGCCATCGGCGTCGTTGCGGAATTGCGCGCCGAGGCTGAGGAACAGCTGTTGGGCCATGGTGTTGTTACTGAACTTGTTGATGTCGCGGATGATCTCGACCAGGTCCGGCGAATAGGCACGGGCCAGCAGGCGGGCGTCCTTGGGCACCACGTCGACGCGGTTGCCGCCGAGGATGCTGCCGCCCAGTTCCTGCCAGATCGCCCTCACGGCGCCGGCGGCGTAGTCCTTGTGATCGAGCAGCGACAGGTAGGTCTGCGCACTGCAACCTTCGGCCAGTTCGCCGCTGGCCGTCACGGTAACGCCGCCGTTGGGGTTGTTCACCGAGTTGTAGACGACGTCCGGGTAGGTCTTGCACTTGCTCGCCTTCAGCGGCTTGACCCGGTTGTCGATCTGCACGTTGGCCATCGGCGGTTCGACCGCGACCGAAACCTTGCCGCTGTCGGTGCGCGCGATGAAGCGCATGGCCTTGAGGTTGATCAGCAGCGAGTCCGGGCGGACCAGGAACGGCTTGTTGCTGTCGCCGCCGTCGTCGTTGAACTCCGGCAGGTTGGGCTGGATGAAGTAGCTGCGGTCGAGCACCAGGTCGCCGGTGACTTTCTGTACGCCGTTGGCGCGCAGGTCGCGCATCAGCAGCCAGAGCTTTTCCATGTTCAGCTTGGGATCGCCGCCGCCCTTGAGGTAGAGGTTGCCGTTGAGCACGCCATCCTTGAGCTGTCCGTCGGCGTAGAACTCGGTGCGCCACTGGTAGGTCGGGCCGAGCATTTCCAGGGCGGCGTAGGTGGTCACCAGTTTCATGGTGGACGCCGGGTTCACCGACACGTCGGCGTTGTAGATGGTGGTCTGGCCCGGGCCGTTGAGCGGTATGGCCACCAGGGAGAGGGAGTTGGGCGAGATCTTGTTGGCCTTCAGCGTCTGCTGCACCTTGTCTGGCAGCGAAGTGCTGACATTGGCGGCGAGGCTGAAGGACGGCGCGCCGATGGCGAGCGGCAGCAGGCTGGCGAGGGCCAGGCGGCGAAGAATTCGAGTCATGGGCAGGAGAGAGAAAGCGAAGCGTGGCATAGGGGAAATTCCCACATCGTCAGGGAAGTGGCCGCATTATGCCCGAAGGCCGCGGCGCTGCCGAACGATGATTGAGGCGCGGTTATTTCCCTTCGGCGTCATGGAGGCGGGCGCGCGGCCGGCTAAACTGCTAGAGTGCCGCGCGTTTATCATTCTCGAGGACTTACTCCATGGCTACCAACCGTTCCCGCCGCCTGCGCAAGAAACTCTGCGTCGATGAATTCCAGGAGCTGGGCTTCGAGCTGAACCTGACCTACAAAGACGGCCTCGACGACAAGGCGATCGACGATTTCCTCGATGCCTTCCTCGACGATGCCATCGCGGCCAATGGCCTGAGCTATGTCGGCGGCGACGACTACGGCTTCGTCTGCCTCGGCAAGCGCGGTTCGGTCAACGAAGAACAGCGTATCCAGGTCGAAGCCTGGCTGAAGGGCCGCAGCGAACTGACCGAGTACAAGCTCAGCCCGCTGATGGACGTCTGGTATCCGGAAAACCCGATCAACCCGGCGTAACACCTGAGCGCAGGCGCGGCTCCGTCACGGAACGCGCCCGCGATCGCAACACAGCGTCACTCCCGCCTTTCGCCGGTATCCGCCGGTTCCGCTTTTCGGTCCAGACGCTTGCGCAGCAGGTCGATCACCTGGGCCACCAGCAACGCCAATGCCACCCCAAGCAGCGAGTTGAGAAGGCGCACGCCCGGCAGATGCCAGTCGCGCGACAGACTCTCCGACAGCAGCACGAAGCAGAATGTCGTCTGCAGCACGAACAGCCCGTAATGGTTGACCTGGAAGGCGCGGCTCAGAACGATCAGCGGCAGCAGCGTCGCCACCATCAACGCCGGGCTTTGCAGGCTATGGCCGATGAACACCAGCAGCGCGGCGGCCGCCAGGCTGGCGGCGCTGGCCTGTACGGCGCGCACCAGGCTGTTGTGGAATTCCAGTTGCAGGGTGGTGATGACCGCCACCGTCAGCCAGTACCCGCGCGGCAGATCGGCGAGGTTCACCAGCAGGCCGGCCAGCCCGCAGGCCAGCATGCAGCCCAACGCATGCAGGCGCCATTCCCGGCGGGGCAGGCGCTGCGCGTGGCGGCGAAGCACCTTGAGCAGCGAGACGAAGCGCGGCAGCCGCGGCCACATGCGCAACCCGTGGCCACCGCGCAGGGCGAAGGCGAGCAGCGTCACCCAGAGACCGCCGAGGACGAACAGCGCGGCGACCGCGTAGGGGTTGTGCAATGCGCCCATCGCCTGCTGGCCGTGGCCCAGGCTCAGGCAGACCGCCATCCCGATGCCGAGCTTGCCCGCCTCGTTGCCGAACCGCTGAAGCCAGGCGAGCAGCAGGCCGAAGGCGGCGAACAGCAGCAGGCTGCTGGTGGGAGAGGGCGCGGCCCAGAAGCCCAGCGCGGCGCTGCAGGCACCCAGCGCGATCAGCAGGAGCATGCGCAACATGCCCAGGCGATGCAGCGGATTGGCCTGGGATGCCTGGAACGCGCCGACCGAGGCCCAGAGAAATCCGGGGTGGGCGCTGAACAGCCCGAGGAGCAGGGGCAATCCACAGCCGATACCCGCCACCATCGCCGGTCCCCAGGCGGGCGGTTGCGCTTTCCAAGTCAGGCTTGTGCGTAGAACCCTGTGCATCGGTGCTGGTTTTCCTCAGGCTGCCGCACCTCGTAGGGCGTGACATCGTCTTCTTGGCCGTGCGGCCCGTCAGCGCTCATAGACTGACGGTTCGCCCCGGTCGTTCCCTCCGATCCGTCCGCGCCCGATGCCGGCCTGCCGGAGCGCCTCAGGTCGGCGCCGAGCGACCGGTCATTTCCCGCGCCATCTCGCTGGCATAGCTGTCGGTCATGCCGGCGATGAAATCGATCATGCGCAGGAACGAGTGGTGCAGCGAGCTATCGGGCTTCGGGGCGTTGTTGCCGAGCAGGTCGAGTATCCGCTGGTGCTTGAACGACGGCGTGCGACCGCCGTGCTGCTCCAGCGCCGCGCCGCAGAAGGCATTGAGGAGGATTTCCAGGGTCGTATAGGCGCCGATCTCGTGCAGCGTCTTGCGCTTGTCCTGGAAAATCCGCTCCCGCGCGATGGCCTTGGCGCGCAGCACGCAGTGTTTCGCCGAGCCCTGCATGTGCTCGACCAGATCGCCTTGCAGGGTACCGGCAAGCAGCGCGCCTTGCTGTTCGACGAAAGCCTGGGCCGCGGCGTTGGTCAGGTGCTCGATGGCCTTGCCGCGGAGGATCGCCAGCTTGCGCCGCCGCGAGTCCTTCGGGCCCAACTGGCGGTAGGTTTCGGGCAGGTCGCCTTCGACCAGGTCGAGCAGCAGTTCCTCGACCTCGCTGTAGTCGAGCAGCTCCATCTCCAGGCCATCCTCCAGGTCGATCAGCGCGTAGCAGATGTCGTCCGCGGCCTCCATCAGGTAGACCAGCGGATGACGCGCCCAGCGTTGCTCCTCCAGCAGCGGCAGGCCGAGCTTTCCGACGATCTGCTCGAGCAGCGGCAGCTCGCTCTGGTAGCAGCCGAACTTGTGCTTCTTGTAGCCGGGCGACTGCGCGTGGCGGGACGTCCAGGGGTATTTCAGGTAGGTGCCGAGCGTTGCATAGGTGAGCCGCGTGCCGCCGTCGAACTGGTGGTATTCCAGCTGGGTGAGCACGCGGAAACCCTGGGCGTTGCCTTCGAAGTTGAGAAAGTCGGCACGCTCGACATCGCTCATGTCGTCCAGCCAGCCGCGCCCGGCGGCCTGCAGGAACCAGTGGCGGATGGCGTCTTCGCCGGAGTGGCCGAACGGCGGGTTGCCGATGTCGTGGGCCAGGCAGGCCGATTGCACGATCATTCCCAGGTCGGCGGGATCGCACCAGTCCGGCAGCTCATCGCGCAGCACCTCGCCGGCCCGCATGCCCAGCGAGCGGCCGACGCAGCTGACTTCCAGCGAGTGGGTCAGGCGGGTGTGGATATGGTCGTTGCTGGTGACCGGATGAACCTGGGTCTTGCGTCCCAGGCGGCGGAACGCGCCCGAGAAGATGATCCGGTCGTGGTCCTTGTGGAAAGGGCTGCGTCCCAGTTCTTCGGTGTTCTGCAGGGACTTGCCGAGGCGTTCGCGGGTGAGCAGGGTCTGCCAATCCAAAGCGGGTACTCATCGTGGATGAATGGACCCGCTAGCTTCCCGGTTGTGGCCGGTCTATTCAAGCCGGCCCGACCGGCAACGTCGCTCGTCGCGCGTCAGAGTCCGGCCGCGTCGATATCCACCAGCAGCAGGCGCCGGCCGTTGTCGATGAACAGCCCGGCGGTCAGGCAGTACTGGTTGGTCGTGGCGTCGCGGTAGGTGCTGGAGAGCGTCAGGCGGCGCTCTTCCCAGCCCTCGGCGAGCAACTGGTAGAAGTACGGGCGCCACGACCAGTTGTGGTTCAGGTAGCGCGTGTCTTCGTGCCAGGCGCCGTTGCGCCACTCCAGGTTGGGGCTGACCTGGGTGCCGTGGCGATCGCACTCGTAGACCCGCAGCAGCCACGGATACTGTACCGGTGGCGGAATGCTGTGGGGGAAGCCGTCGGAGGCGAGGGTGCGCAGGCTGCTCATCAGTTGAGTGAGTTGCTGACGCAGCGCCACCAGTCGCGCGCGTTCGGCCAGCTTGCGCTGCACGTAATGCTCGCGCAGCGCGGCGAAGCGCTCGACGAAGGCGTCCGAGGGGAAGAAGTTCTCCTCCGGCCTGGCGAACAGGTAGCCCTGCACGTAGCGGGCGCCACATTCGAGGGCGAAATCCAGCTCGGCCTCGGTCTCAACGCCCTCGGCGATGATCCAGCAACCGGTCTTCTCGGCCATCTGCGCCAGGGCCTTGACCACCTCTCCGCTCGGCCCGCCGCGGGCGGCTTCCTGGAACAGGCGCATGTCGAGCTTGAGGATGTCCGGCTGCAGGGCCAGCACGCGATCCAGCTGCGAGTAACCGGCACCGAAGTCGTCGATGGCGATGCGGGCGCCGGCCTCGCGGTAGCGTTGCACGACTTCCGGCAGGCGCAGGCTCGCGCCGCCCAGTTCGGTTATTTCGAAAACGATGCGTTCCGGCGCGATGCCGTGGGCGCGCAGTTGCTTGAGGCTGGGAAGCGGCTGGCTGGGTCGCAGGCGGCTGATCCAGCGCGGCGAGATGTTGATGCTGAGAAACCAGTCGGTGGGCGCTTCGTCCAGGCGACTCAGGGCGTTATCGCGAATCTGGCGATCGAGTCTGCGCAGCGCGCTGGGGGAAACCTTGGGATCGACGAAGAGGGGGCCGACGGACGATACGGTGCCGTCCTCCTGGCGCAGTCGGCCCAGGGCCTCAACGCCTGCGATGAGGCCGGTGGCGGTATCGATGAACGGTTGGAAAAATGCTACTGCTTGCCCGTTTATCACGGACGCATCCTTGATCAGAGAAAGGGAAACAATTCAAAGGCATGGTAACGAGTTTCGGCCGAATTGTTTCCCACTGTTTGCAAGAATGCGGCCAGCGAAGCGCTGGCCTGACCCTAGGGTCGCGCGACGGGGCGTTCGACCACTACGGTCTTTTTCTCCACGGCACCGAAGGCCTTGACCAATGGATAGACCGCCAGCCCAAGCCGGGCGATCTTGCCCAGCATGCCCAGGCGCTTGCCGAACAGCGTCAGCACGATCCCCGCACCGATTACCAGCGGCGTCTTGTTCGCCGAAGCGGAACTGCGGGCGGACATGAACTGTTTCGCCTGCTGCAAGGGGTGGGATAGCGGCTGCGAGTGGTACAGCAACTGCTGGCGGTGCATCTCCATGCGCAGGCGGACGAGGTCCTTGCGCATGGCGCGTCGGGCAGCACTTGAAAGATGGCTCATGGCAGTAGTCGCTCCCGATTGCGGGCCAGTTCTTCGACGGTCGCCTGGAACGGAACGCTGGCCATCTCGGCAAGCCGGACCGCGCGCAGCACGCAGATGATCAGTCCCAGTCCGTAGACGACGCACAACCCGATGATGGCTGCGAGCCGGTAGCTGTCCCAGAAGCCGATCAGGATGGCGGCCGAGATGCCGATGGTCACCAGGAGTCCGAAGAACAGACTCAGGCCGGAAAAGATGAACAGCTGGAAGGTTCTCGATTTCTCTTCCTGGAGCTCTATTCCGATCAGCTCCAGATGACCCTGCATGAGCCCGACGAACGCTCCGCCCAGCTTCTTCAGCGAGGGCTTGGGAGCGTTTTCAGATGGCGAAGCGTCCATTGGTTCTCCTTAGCGGCGGCTGATCAGTCCGAGCAGGAAACCGACACCTGCGGCGATACCGATCGACTGCCACGGATGCAGGTGCACGTACTCTTCGGTCGCCTCGATCGCGGCCTTGCTCTGGTCGCGGCAGACGTTCTCGCGCTCCTTGAGCATGCCCTTGGCGCGGGTGATGTTCTCGTTGATCTTGACCCGCAGTTCGTCCGCCTGGGCGCCGGCGACCTCCTTGGTGTGCTGCAGCAGACGCTCGGTATCGGCGATCAGGGTCTGGAACTCGGCGGCAAGCGCCTCTTGGGCGTCGTGCAGGTTGCGCTTGTGCTCGGGCACGTCGATCTGGGCGAGCGGGTCGAGTTCGTCGTTCACGGAAGGATTCAGGGTGTCTTGTACGGCCACGTCAATCTCCTTGGGGCTATTGCCACTGGTGAGTGTCTCCATCTTTCGAGCCCCTGGCTTGCGGCAAGGTTCCCGAGGCGGTCGAGACGACTGTCTGAGCATTCCTGGTGCGTCGTGCATAGCGTGCGCTCCCTTCCCGTGCGGGGCGAGCGCAACGCAGGCTCGATAGTGGCGGCTCGCTGGACGTTTGTCATTGCCATGCGCCTCGGGCAGCGATTCGCGGGCAAAAAAAACCCGCCGTGAGGCGGGCTTTTTTCTGCCGCTGATTACATCAGTTGCAGGGTGTAGTTGAAGATCAGGCGGGTCTGGTCGGTATCGGCGTTGGCCGCACCGGTGTAGCCACGGTAGGCACCGTGACGCAGGGTCACGCCAAAGCCTTTGAGCGCGCCTTCCTGGAACACGTAGTCGATACGCTCGTCGCGTTCCCATTCGCTCTGGTCCTTGCCAACACCATTCGTTGCCTTGATGTTGTCGCCGCTGATGTAGGCGACCGAGGCCTTCAGGCCCGGAATGCCGACTTTTGCGAAGTCGTAGCTGTACTGACCAAAGGTGGAGTTTTCGCCAGCACGGGCGAACTGGTTAACCACGGCGTTGGTGAACAGGTAGAAGTCCGATCCAGCATTGCCTTCCGGACGGCTGTTACCGTCGGTCACGCTACCCTGGTTCAACCAGACGAAGCCGCCGTCATCCGATACGCGCTGGTGACCGAGCATGATCGCGTGCCCACCCAGGCTGTAGGTGAACATGGCGCTCCAGGTGGTGTTGTCCACTTCACCCGGGTTCTTGGCGTAGCCACCATTGTTGTTGAACTGATAGCCCGCCTGGCCGTTCTTGCCGTCGTCGCCGGACTTGAAGTAGCGCAGGTCGGTCTTGAACGACTGGTTGTCGCTGATCGGATAAACGTGGGTCAGGCCGGCGAAGTGCTGGTCGTAGTAGTTTTCCAGGTTTGCGTAGTAGTACTGCAGGGTCAGCTCTTTGTTGACCTTCCAGTCGCCGCCGGCGAAGCGGAACTGGTTGCTGCCGCGGGTGCCGCCCGCCACGGACAGCGAGGTCCAGTTGTCGGACGCACGGCCAATCACATGGCCCAGTTGGCCGGCGGTCAGGGTGAAGTCGTCGAACTCCTTCGAGGTCAGCATGCCGCCGTCGTAGAGTTGCGACATGACGCGGGAGTCGTTGGTCAGCACCACCGGCAGCATCGGCTGCAAGGCATTACCTACGCGAAGCTCGGTCTTGGACAGGCGCACTTTGCCGTTGGCGCCGGCATGGCTCCAGTTGTCCTTGCCGCCACCGTCCGAATCGCTCGGCATGAAGCTGCTGCCGTTGGGATGGTTACCCTGGCCACCGTCGAGTTTGATGCCAAGTGTGCCGGTCACATCCAGACCGAAGCCAACAGTACCTTCGGTGAACCCGGAGAGGTAGTCAAAACGAAACGCCTGGGCCCAGTCTTTTTCATCCTGGCCACCGTCGTGGTTATCGTTGTTGTAATAGAAGTTACGCAGGCCAATGCTGGCCTTGCTGTCCTTCAGAAATTCGGCCTGGGCCAGGGAGGGCACTGCGATGCTGGCGCCCAGGGCTGCGAGAGCGATAGCGCGGGCAAGTGGGGTGCTGCTCATTATTGTTGTCTCCTCGAATGGATGCTGGTCGATTCCTGACCGACCGGTTACGGCGCGATGAATAAAACATGTAGTAACTATCTAGGCGCTTAGACTTTAGTCGGCTTGCCTGGTCCTACCAAAGAGCCAGAGCGCTCTGGAAAAGACGAAATTCAGGGGGCCGGCTTTATTAACTCCCTTCCAAGCGCATCCCCTTCCTTGGGCGGGTTGATCCTACAGCCTGGCGTTGCGCTTGGACAGCCGGTGGTAGACTGCGGCGAGATGTTTTTACAGGAGCGTCGAGATGCTTCCGGAATGCCAGCTGTTGGGGACTTCGGGCTGCCATTTGTGCGAGTTGGCGGAGGCCATGCTCATGCCGTTCGTCGAGAACGGCCTGCTGGTCGAGCTGGTGGACATCGCCGAGCGGGAGGAGTGGGTGGAGCAGTACGGGCTGTCGATTCCGGTACTGCGCCGCTGCGATTCGTGGGCCGAACTGGGTTGGCCGTTCGATTCTGACCAGATAGTCGCTTTTCTTCTCTGAGCGTTCCGCCGCACCCTGAGGCGGCGGAGGCTCCCCTCATTTGTCCAGTGCCGCGCCGTTGGCGATCCAGGCGCCGATCAGATCGCGTTCCTGCTGGGTCATCTGGGTGATGTTGCCCAGCGGCATGATCTGGTTGGTCACCGCTTGTGCCTGGATGCGCGGTGCCATCTGCTGGATCTGCTGCGGCGTGTCGAACATCACGCCCGCCGGCGCCGCGCTGAACAGCGGGCTGGTCGGCTGCGCCGAATGGCAGACCGTGCAGCGTTCGTGAATCACCGCGCTGACCTTGTCGAACTCGCGGGTTGCCGGTACCTGCTGGGCGGCCGGCTGCGCGTTCGGCGCGGGGCTGGCGGGCGTGCCGAGTTTTCCCGAGGTGACGAACGCCAGGCTGATCATGCCCAGCGCCGCCAGCGGCAGCGCCCAGGCGAACTTGCCGGTGGCGTGGCGGGTGTTGAAGTAGTGGCGGACCAGCACCGCGAGCACGGAGATGGCGGCGAGGATCAGCCAGTTGTAGTGGCTGCCGTAGGTGCTGGGGAAGTGGTTGCTGATCATGATGAACAGCACGGGCAGGGTGAAATAGTTGTTGTGCCGCGAGCGCAGCAGGCCCTTGGCCGGCAGCGCCGGATCGGGTTCGCGATTCTGCTCGATGGCCGCCACCAGCGCGCGCTGCGCCGGCATGATGGTGCGGAACACGTTGCCGACCATGATGGTGCCGATCAGTGCGCCGGTATGGATGTAGGCGGCACGGCCGCTGAACACCTGGGAGAAGCCCCAGGCGGCGAACACGATCAGCACGAAGAGAGTCAGGCCGAGCAGCGCCGGATGCTTGCCGAGGGCGGATTCGCAGAGCAGGTCATAGATGAACCAGCCGGCGATCAGCGCGCCGAGGCCCACCATCACCGCCTGTGCCGGGCTCAGCGAGCTGCCCGGCGCGAGCAGGTAGACGCCGGGGTTCAGGTAGTAGACCACCATCAGCAGGGCGAAGCCGGAAAGCCAGGTGCTGTAGGCCTCCCACTTGAACCAGTGGAGGTTCTCCGGCATCTGCGGTGGCGCGAGCTTGTATTTCTCCAGGTGGTAGATGCCGCCGCCATGGATCGCCCAGAGGTCGCCGGACAACCCTTCGCGGGGGTTGCGCCGGTCGAGGTTGTTCTCCAGCCAGACGAAATAGAAAGAGGCGCCGATCCAGGCGACCCCGACGATCATGTGTATCCAGCGAATGGTCAGGTTCAGCCATTCGGTCAAATGTGCTTCCAAGATTTCTACCTCATGCCTGCAGCGGCGGCTGCCAGTCCTTCAAAGCTCGGGGTCGAGGAGCAACTGCTCGCTCTCGTCGAAAAAATGTTCGTCGCAGTTGTTGCCGGCGCCGCTGCGGTCGACCACCAGGAAGTCGTCCTGCGCGGCGATCGCCAGTACCGGGTGATGCCAGACGGCGCGGCGGTAGTTCACGCCCTGCCGGCCGTCGCTGACGAAGGCGCGCACCTGCGCCGGATCGGGGCTGTCGCCGGGCGGGGCGACCACCACCAGGAACGGCTTGCCGAGCAGCGGCACGAAGGCCTGGCTGCCCTGCGGATGGCGTTCGAGCATGCGGATGGTCAGCGGCATCTTCAGCGCCTCGGCGCGGAAGATGCTGATGATCGCCTGGTCGTCGGGCAGGTGGGTCTCCACCGTGGCCAGCTTGTGATAGCGGCGGGTGGAGCCGTTGTTGATCATGAAGAAGTCGCTGCCTTCGGTTTCGATGACGTCGCCGAAGGGGGCGAAGGCTTCCTTGGTCAGGGGCTCGATGATCAGTGTGCGCATGGCAGTCCGCTTTCCTGAGTGAACGTCCTCCCGTCGCGGGAGGGGAGGCCTCGTTTACTTCGCCAGTTTGCCGAACAGGCGCAGGCGACTGACGCCGCCGTCCGGGAACACGTTCAGGCGCACGTGGGTGATCGGGCCGAGTTTGGCGATCTGCTTGGCGAACTCGTGTTCCTGGTGCATCTGCAGCTTCTGGCTGGGCAGCAGTTCGCGCCAGAACAGGCTCTGGGTCTCGATCTGGCTGTCGGTGCCGCCTTTGACGAACGCCGCCTGGATCGAGCAGCTGTCCGGGTAGTTGCCCTTGAAGTGCAGGGTGTCGACGACGATCCGCTCGATCTCGCCCGGATGACCGAGGGCGATGATCACCCAGTCGTTGCCCGGCGTGCGGCGGCGGGCGGTCTCCCAGCCGTCGCCCATGTTCACCCCGCGGCCGGGGTTGAGCAGGTTGCCCATGCTGCCGTAGTGCTCGTCGGAACAGGCCAGCGCGCGGCCGCCATTGAGCGCCGAGGCGAGGTCGATCTGCTCGTCGGCGCGCTGCGCGGACCAGTCGCGATGCGGGATGCCATACACGCGCAGGCGCGCCACGCCGCCGTCCGGGTAGATGTTGAAGCGCAGGTGGGTCCAGGGGCGGTCGTCGGCGACGGCGTGGTAGTGGTGGCTGTTGCCCTGCAGTTCGACGGCGGGGAGCACCTCGGTCCACTCGGTGGCGTCGTCCGGATCGCCTTCGGCGATGAAACAGGCCTCCAGCGAGGCGGACGGCGGGTAGTTGCCGGTGAAGTGGCTGGTGTCGATGTCGACACCCTTGATCGAGCCGGCGATGCCCAGGCGGATCACCGCGCTGTCGTAGCCCTCGAAGCGCTTGCGCCGCGATTCCCAGCCGTCCATCCACTTGCCGTTGTCGTCGAACACGCCTTCCTTCCACACCGCCGGCGTCGGCTGGAACAGGCGGTTGACGTCGGCGAACCAGTCGTCGGTGACCGACAGGGCCTTGGTGCCGAGGCGGGCGTCGGCGAGGTTGAGGTATTTCTCGAAGGGTGCGGCGTAGGTCTTCATGGTCTTCTCGTCGGTTACAGCGCTTGCAGGCGGAACAGCGCGATCTTGTTTATTTCGGCCAGGGCGCGGGCGAATTCCTGCTCTGGCGAGTGGTGGATGCGTTCCTCGAAGGCGGCGAGGATCTGGTGCCGGTTGCTGCCTTTCACCGCCATGATGAAGGGGAAGCCGAAACGCGCCTTGTAGGCGGCGTTGAGTTCGGTGAAGCGGGCGAACTCCTCGGCGGTGCATTCATGGATGCCTGCGCCGGACTGTTCCGAGGTGGAGGCGGCGGTCAGTTCGCCGCGCACGGCGGCCTTGCCGGCCAGGTCCGGGTGGGCGTTGATCAGGGCCAGTTGTTCGGCATGACTGGCCGCGAGCAGCACGTCGGCCATCCGCGCCTGGAGCACCTCGACCTCGTCGAAGCCGGCTTCAACGCCCTTGTCGAAGGTGCGTTCGGCGACCCAGGGCGAGTGCTCGTAGATGTCGGCGAACGCTTCGACGAAGGCTGCGCGATCCAGCGTGGACGGCGTCAGGGTGCGGAAACGGCTCATGCCCGGCCTCCCTTGAAAGGGTGAGTGGCGTGCCAGTGGCGGGCGATGTCGACGCGGCGGGCGAACCAGACCTTGTCGTGGCCCTTCACGTAGTCGAGGAAGCGCTGCAGTGCGGCGAGCCGCGCCGGGCGACCGAGCAGGCGGCAGTGCATGCCGATGGACAGCATCTTCGGCGCGCCGGCTTCGCCTTCGGCGTAGAGCACGTCGAAGGCGTCCTTGAGGTACTCGAAGAAATCGTCGCCCTTGTTGAAGCCCTGCACCTGGGTGAAGCGCATGTCGTTGGTGTCGAGGGTGTAGGGGATCACCAGATGGGCCTTGTCCGGGCTTTCCGGGTCCCAGTAGGGCAGGTCGTCGTCGTAGGTGTCCGAGTCGTAGAGGAAGCCGCCTTCCTCGCGCACCAGGCGCCGGGTGTTCGGGCCGGTGCGCCCGGTGTACCAGCCGAGCGGGCGCTGGCCGGTGAGTTCGGTGAGGATGCGCACGGCCTCGTTCAGGTGCTCGCGCTCCTGGGCTTCGTCCATGTACTGGTAGTCGATCCAGCGCAGGCCGTGGCTGCAGATCTCGTGGCCGGCGGCGACCATGGCGCGGATCACCGCGGGGTGGCGCTGCGCGGCCATGGCCACGGCGAAGATGGTCAGCGGGATGGCGTGTTTGTCGAACAGCTTGAGCAGGCGCCAGACGCCCGCGCGGCTGCCGTATTCGTAGAGCGACTCCATGCTCATGTTGCGCACGCCCCGCAGCGGTTGCGCGGCCACCATCTCGGAGAGGAATGCCTCGGATTCCTTGTCGCCGTGAAGGATGTTGCGTTCGCCGCCTTCCTCGTAATTGAGTACGAAGGAAAGCGCGATGCGCGCCTCGCCGGGCCACTGCGGATGAGGGGGGCAATCGGCGTAACCGATCAGGTCGCGGGGGTATTCGGCGCTCACGGCAGGTGTCCTTGGAATATTGGAGGAACAGGCGTAGAGAAATTGTATACAGATTTGGTTATGCTTTGCGAACAGTTGTCGCATGGCGACTGTGCGTCATCGATGCTCGAAAACCGTAGCAAAAAACTTGCCTGATTGGTCAGGAGTTTTCCGCGGAAGCCGCAGCACACGTGATTTTCGGTCGATTCGCCCGGGCCGGTTTCCGCGCCCTGGCGCATGCTGCGGCGCACGACTATCCGTTCAATCCGCCCGTGTCACGGGCATGTATCCGAGGAGGCGCGGCGCGGCCGCGATCGCAATGGGACGACTGACTACCCACGTACTGGATGCCTCGCAGGGCCGGCCGGGCCGCGACATCCTGATCGAGCTGTATCGCGTCGAAGGCGCCGAGTTGCGCCTGCTCGCCGGCACGCGCAGCAATGGAGACGGGCGCTGCGACGCGCCGTTGCTCGAAGGCCAGGACTACCGTTCGGGCGTCTACCAGCTGCACTTCCACGCCGGCGACTATTACCGCGCCTGCGGTATCGCCCTGGCCGAACCGGCATTCCTCGACGTGGTGGTGCTGCGCTTCGGCATCGACGCCGCGCAGGAGCATTACCACGTTCCCCTGCTGATCTCGCCGTACAGCTATTCGACCTACCGCGGCAGCTAGTTGCGGCGAAGGTGAACAGCGGATGCGCAGGTTGAGCCGGCGAGCGTCGCCAGGCCATCGATTGCGACCCGAATCGGGGCAAACGAGGCCGATTGCCCGTCCCGGGTGCACGCTCGCGACGCACTGCACAGGCATCGCTGTAAACGATTGCCCGCATCGACTGTGTACAATATGAACCCCATTTTTCCTGCTCCGAGCGAGTCGGCCGCCATCGCGGGCCCACGGCCGGGCAGTTCGCGGATACCAGCATGAGCCCAGAGTCGCAGCCCCGGAGCCAGACAGTGCGCAGCGCCACGCGCCGCAGCGGGACCCAGGACGAGCGGGTGTATGCGCATATCTTCGACGCCATCCTCGAACAGCGCCTGGCGCCGGCGACCAAGTTGAGCGAGGAGGCGCTCGGCGCCATCTTCGGCGTCAGCCGCACGGTTATCCGCCGGGCCTTGTCGCGTCTGGGGCACGAGGGTGTGGTGTTGTTGCGGCCCAATCGCGGTGCGGTGGTGGCCAGCCCGACGGCGGACGAGGCGCGGCAGATCTTCTACGCGCGACGGATGATCGAGCGGGCGATCACCGAGCTGGCCTGCGAACGTGCCAGCGCCGCGCAGATCGCCGAGCTGCGCCGGTGCGTGGCCGAGGAGCATGCCTGTTTCGCCCGCGGCGACCGCGGCACCGGTATCCGCCTGTCCGGCGAATTCCATCTCACGCTCGCCGAAGTGGCCGGCAACGCGCCGCTGATCGGTTTCCTGCGCAGCCTGATCTCGCAAAGCTCGCTGATCATCGCCCTCTACGAAAGGCGCAACCAGGCGCATTGCTCGGACGAGGAGCACCTGCGCCTGATCGACGCCATCGAGGCGCGTGACGTCGACACCGCCGTGGGCCTGATGATGCGCCACATGGACAGCGTCGACGACAAGCTCGACTTCGAGGAAGGCGCGCCCCCGGACGACCTGCAGGCGGTGTTCTCGCACCTGCTGCCGTCCGCGGGGAAGGCTTAGTCGACGCTCAGCGCGAGCGGCGCAGCCGTCGCCAGCCGAGCACCACGCCGCTCAGGCTGACCACCAGCCCGCCCAGGCTGAAGGCGAGCATCAGCGTCTCGCGCAACGGCGGACGCTGCAGCAGCGCCTGCACGTCCCAGCTGTGCAGCAGGTTGAACAGCCAGCGCGCCAGGCGCCGGCGTTCGTCCAGCTGCTCCAGCAGCGCGCCGCTGCGTGGATCGATGTGCAGCCAGGTGCCGGCGGCATCGTCGACGCGCACGCGCAGCACCGGAAGGGGGCGTTGCAGGCCGCCGTTCATGCTCTGTTCGGCGCGGGCGAAGTAGTAGAAGTCGTAGGCCGTCAGCTCCTCGACCTCGAACGCCGTGCCCGCCGCCATAGCCTGCACCGCGCGGCGCAGGCTGCTTTCCGGCAGGCGTTGCAGCGGATCGGCGTCGCCCACCGGCAGCACCCGGCTGTTGCCGCAGCCATCCAGCGCCTGCAGGACGCCTTCGCCGCCGACCATCCGCCACTCCAGCTCGCGCGGGTGCAGGCCCGCCTGGCGAAAACGCGCCAGTGCCTCGCGCACCGGCAGCGGGAATGCCTCCGCACGCAGGCGCCGCCCTGGTAGGCCGAGGCCGTCAGGGTGGATTGGCTGTCCAGCAGGTGCCAGGGGCGCATCGACATCAGCCCGCTGAAGATCCAGGCGATCACCACGCCGCCGAACAGCAGGCCGACGATGTGGTGCCAGCGGGCGAAGCCGCCGCGATAGGGCGAGCGCGAGCCGCTGCGATAAGGGCGCGAGAAGCGCCAGCGCAGCACGCCGACCACCTGGCCGAGCAACGCCATCGCGGTGGCGGCGAGCGCCGAGTAGATGACCAGGTTCGACCACCAGGGGCCGCGCAGCGGATACAGCCAGTGCAGCCAGGCACCGATCCAGTTCCAAGCGCGTTCGGTGCGGGTCGCATCGCGCACTACCGCGCCGCTGTGGCTGGAGATGTACAGCTGGCGACCCTCGGCGTCGTCCAGCTGCACCCGGTGCAGCGGACGATCGCCGTCCAGCGCGCGGCTGTGGGTCCAGGCGTCCTCGTCGATCAGGCCGAGGTAATGCGCCGTGGCGCGGGGATCGAACTGCCGCGCGCTGGCCAGCGCGCCGGCTTCGTCGACCGGCGCGATGCGCCTGCCGTCGAGGGCGTCCAGCGTCACGCCGCTGCCATCGGCATAGCCGAGCAGGTAGCGCGGGCGCCCCTCGGTGCTGCTCAGGCGCAGGCTTTGCGGGGCCTCGTCGCGGCCGCTGGCGGCGAACACCTGCGGCAGGTCGATGCAGCAATCGCGCGCGGGTAGCTCCGGCAGGTGCGCCAGGTGCTCGGCGGGCGTCAGCTTCGGATAGCCGACGTAGAGCATCACCATGCCGGAGACGAACCACAGCGCCATCAGCAGACACAGGCCGATACCCAGCCAGCGGTGCCACAGATAGAAGTAGCGCTTCATCGGCGGCCTCAGAAGCGCGTGTTCAGCGACAGCTCCAGGCTGCGTGGTTCGCCCACGTAGTACTGGCTGTTGCTCTGGTGGATGAAGCGCGCGTAGACCTCGTCGGTGAGGTTGCGCAGCCGGGCGGTGAGGTCGGTGTGCTCGTCCACGCGGTACTTCACGAAGGCGCCGAACAGCGTGTAGGAGGGCACCCACAGCGTATTGGCGTTGTTCGCGTAGACCGAGGCCACGTAGCGCGCGTCGACGCCGCCCTGCCAGTTCGCATCGAAGTCGTAGGTCAGCCAGAGGTTGCCGACGCGCTCGGGGATGTTCACCGGCGTCTTGCCCTTGCGCGACACCGGAACGCCGCCGGCGACCTCGTTGAAGTCGTCGTAGCGCGCATCGACCCAGGCGAAGTTCGCCTCGGCCAGCAGGCGCTCGGTGACCTTGAACGAGCCGGCCAGCTCGACGCCGTCGGAGGTCTGCTGCCCGGCCTGGATAGTGGCGTTGGCGTTGTTCGGGTCGGTGACCGGGAAGTCCTTGCGCACGATGCGGTAGGCGGCGACCGTGGCGGAGGCGCGGCCGTCGAGGAAGTCCAGCTTGCTGCCGACCTCGACCTGGCGCCCGGTGCTGAGATCGAAGTCGCGTACCTGGGTGGCGCTGGCGCCAGTCAGCGTGCCGCCCGGCGGCTCGGCCGAGGTGCTGTATTGCACGTAGAAACTGGCGTTGTCGCTGAGGTCGAAGACCAGCCCCGCGCGCCCGGTGATGGCGTCCCAGCGGCGATCCACCTGCACGGCATTGAGGTGGTCGGTCACGCTGAAATCGATGTGGTCGTAACGCAGCGCGGTGACCAGCGACAGGCGTTCGCCGAGTTCCTGGCGGTTCTCGATGAAGGCCGAACGGGTCTCGATCTCGTTGCTGCGGGATTTGCGCGCGGTCGCGCTCATGCCGGGGATGTCATCGAAATGGCCGGGGTCGAAGTCGCCCGGTGCGACGCTGTCGAAGGCGCCGCCCGAGCGCGGATACACCGATTGCTGGTTGACGCTGTAGTCCGCCCCCAGCGCCCAGTCGCTGGCGAGACCGAACAGATGCGTCTGGCGCAGCAGCTCGAAGCGGTTGCCGTTGAGCTCCTGGTCGTGGCGCTGCCGGTAGCCGCCGGAGCGGTTGATCGCCGAGTTGTCGGCGTTGTAGGCGTACACCTCGAGGTTGCGGTAATCGCGCTGGCCTTCGTAGTGGTAGAAGGTGTTGCGCAGCGAGGTCTGCTCGTCGAGGCGGTAGTCGGTGATCGAGCGCAGCCAGCGGGTGCGCTGCTCGTAGCGGCCGTCCTCGACGTTGTAGTTGGCGAAGCGTTGGTGCCGGTCGATCTTCAGCTCGCCGGCTTTCGGGTTGAGCGTCGGCGTGCCCCAGTACGGACTGTCCTCCTGCTCTTCCAGATATTCGATGGCCAGCGTGTGCGAGAGATCGGGCGTGAGGTCGCTGAGCAGCGAGAACGCCAGGTTGTTCGCGCCGCGCTCCTGGCGATCGATGTAGCCGTTGCTGCTGTCGCGGCTGAAATCCACCCGTGCGTAATGGCGCGGGCCGGGGCCTTCGTTGAGCGCCTGGTTGTAGCCGATGGCGGTCTGCTGGGTGTCGAAACGGGCGTAGCTGATGCGCGCCTCGCCGGCGCTTTCCTCGCGGCTCGCCAGCTTGGTCACGTAGTTCAGCGTGCCACCCACCGAGCCGCTGCCGTGGGCGAACGAGGAAGGCCCGCCGATCAGCTCGACGCGGTCGTAGATCCAGGCGTTCACCGGGCGATTGGCCGAGCCGTATTGCAGGCTGATGCCGTTGAACAGCTGGTTGACCTGGGCGCCGTTGAAGCCGCGGTAGGCGACGTAGCCGCCCCAGCCGGGCGGCGCCGAGGCGTTCACGCCGGGCAGCGCGTTGGCGACCTCCTGGAAATCGCGCGCGCCGAGGCGTTCGATGCGTGCGCGATCGGCAACGCTGACCGAGGCCGGGTTCTCGCGCAGGGTCAGGCCCAGGCGCGAGCCGGTGTCGGCCGTGTCGTCGAGGTGCAGGCCGGTGTTCTCTTCCTGCTCGGCGCTGACGCTGGCGCCGGGCAGGGTGAGGGGCGGATGGTCGGCGAACGCGGGGGTGCAGAAGCCGGCGAGCAGCGCCAGCGGGAGGCTGAAATCTTTCATCGTTGATGACTTCCATGCGAGGACGGTCGCTCTCCCGTGGACCGTGCGCGCAGGCGCCGGCCGGGAAGGGCGTGGAGTGTTCAGGGCGATGGAAGGGTCAGGGCGAAGCGCGGGGGTTTATCGAGGGCCAGAGGTAGCGCGGTGGCGGTTGGGCGAAGGTCAGCGCCAGCAGCGGGGCGATGCCCGGCGCGGCGAGTGCCTGCACGAGCCAGCCGTTGCTGTTGATCGCCACGGCAACGGACGCCGAGGAGCACAACGGGCAGGCGTTCATCGACGGCAGCGTGGATTTGCCGTCGGAGGAGGGCGCATGGCTGCCGTGCTCGGCGCTCTCCGCCGAGCAGAACCCGCCTTCCAGGCCGCTGAGGCTGAGCGCGCTCATCTGCCCGTGATGCAGGCCGCAGGCGAACAGATTGAGCAGGACGCAGACGAGCAGCATCCAGGCAATCAGCGAGCGGTCTTGGCGGGCGATTTTCATGGGCCGCGACTCTACCAGCGTCGCGGCGCCGGGCAAACACCCGGCGCGCGGCGGTCGCCTCAGTCGCGGCGGTGCAGCGAGCGTCCGGCGGCGAAGGTTTCCTTCACCGCGCGGTCGTCGCCCAGGGTGATCAGCGCGAAGAGCTTCTCGGCGAAGGTCTTGGCCTGCTTCAGGCGGAACTCCAGCAGCGGCGTGGCCTTGTAGTCGAGCACCACGAAGTCGGCCTCCTTGCCGGCGGCGAAGTTGCCGATCTTGTCGTCGAGGTACAGCGAGCGTGCGCCGCCGAGGGTCGCCAGGTACAGCGACTTGAACGGGTTCAGCGACTCGCCGCGCAACTGCAGCACCTTGTACGCCTCGCTGAGGGTGGTGAGCTGGGAGAAGCTGGTGCCGCCGCCGACATCGGTGCCGAGGCCGACGCGCACGCCATGACCTTCCACCCGCGGCAGGTCGAACAGGCCGCTGCCGATGAACAGGTTGGAGGTCGGGCAGAAGGCCACGGCCGAGCCGGTTTCCCCGAGCCGTGCGCACTCCTCGTCGCACAGGTGCACGCCGTGGGCGAACACCGCGCGCGGGCCGATCAGGCCATGGTGGTCGTAGACGTCCAGGTAGTTCTTGCGCTCGGGGAACAGCGCCTTCACCCAGTCGATCTCCTTGAGGTTCTCGGA
>NZ_DJTK01000018.1:75202-100046 GCF_002438225.1 Pseudomonas sp. UBA6310
GTGCTGGTGGGCGCGAAGCGCGGCGTCACCGCGTAGCTCAGGCGGCCCTTGCCGTGCCAGCGCTCGATCAGCGCCTTGCTGTCGGCGTAGCCGGATTCCGGGGTGTCCTGCAGGAAGTCCGGCGCGTTGCGGTCCATCAGCACCTTGCCGGCGATCATCCGCAGGTTGCGCGCCAGGGCGGCCTCGAAGAAGGCGTCCACCGACTGCTTGTGCACGCTGCCGAACACCAGCGCGGTGGTGGTGCCGTTGCGCAGTAGCTCGTTGAGGAACACCTCGGCGTTCTCGGCGGCCACCTCGGCATCGGCGAAACGGCCTTCGGCGGGGAAGGTGTAGGTGTTCAGCCACTCCAGCAACTGCGTGCCGTAGGAACCGATCACGCCGACCTGCGGGAAGTGGATGTGGGTGTCGATGAAGCCCGGCGTGATCAGCGCGTCCGGGTACTCGGTGACCGTGACGCCGCTGAAGCGCACCAGTAATTCTTCGGCCGGGCCGACCGCCAGCACGCGACCATTTTCGACGACCAGCAGGCCGTCCTCGAAATAGGCGTAGGACTGCTCGACGCCGACCTTCGAGGGATCGGCCAGGCTGTGGAGGATGGCGGCGCGGTAGGCCTGGGTGGTGTGGCTCATGATGCGAGGTCTCATGCGTAGGGTGCGCTGTGCGCACCGAAAAATGGGGTGGGGCAGTGGTGCGCGCGGCGCACCCTACACGGGCATTGACTCAGGAGCGGCGTGAGGCAGGCAGTAGCTTCGCGACGCCGGACTCGCCTTTTTTCACATTCTGGCCAAAACCTGCGTTGTAGGTGGCGATCACTTCGCCGGCGATGGAAATGGCGATTTCCACCGGCAGCTTGCCCTTCACCTCGGCGAGGCCCATCGGGCAGCGCATGCGTTGCAGTACCTCGGCGCCGATGCCGCGCTCGCGCAGGCGATGCTCGAACCTGACGCGCTTGGTCTTCGAGCCGATCAGGCCGAAATAGGCGAAATCGTCTCGCGCGAGGATCGCCTCGGCCAGCTCCAGGTCGAGCTGGTGGTTGTGGGTCATGACGATGAAGTAGCTGCCGGCGGGCATCGCCGCGACCTGGTCGACCACGTCTTCGTCGAGCACCCGGACGACGCCGGCGGGCATCGAGGGTGGAAACTCGGCCTCGCGCGAGTCGATCCAGCGCACCTTGCACGGCAGCCCGGCGAGCAGCGGGACCAGCGCGCGGCCGACGTGGCCGGCGCCGAACACGGCGATCTGCGCCTGCGGCTGGCCCATCGGCTCGAACAGCAGCACGGTGGCGCCGCCGCAGCACTGGCCGAGGCTGGCACCGAGGGAGAAGCGCTCCAGGCGGGTCTCCTGGGTGCGCGCCGCGAGCATCTCGCGGGCCATTTCCATGGCCTTGAACTCCAGGTGCCCGCCGCCGATGGTCTCGAAGATCCGCTCGCGGGTGACGACCATCTTCGAGCCGGCATTGCGCGGCGTCGAGCCGCGCTCCTCGATGATGGTCACCAGCACGCAGGGCTCGCCCTGCTGTTGCAGGTCGGCGAGGGCATTGATCCAGCCGGTGTTGCTCATGTCGTTAACCTCGTCGGCTGCCGCCTGTTGGCGGGGCTTTGGTGGGCTGAAGCCCACCCTACGTTGACCTCGGGCGCCGTATCCGCCCGCAGGGTGGGCTTCAGCCCGCCGTATGTGCGGATCGCCGCGCGGCCCACTCTGGGTCCGTTCTATTGCTGCCGCTTTTGGGCGGGCTTTGGTGGGCTGAAGCCCAGCCTACGTTGACTTTAGGCGCCGTATCCGCCGGTAGGGTGGGCTTCAGCCCACCGTATGTGCGGATCACCGCGCGGCCCATCCTGGGTCCGTTCTATTGCTGCCGCTTTTGGGCGGGCTTTGGTGGGCTGAAGCCCACCCTACGTTGATCTTGGGCGCCGTATCCGCCGGTAGGGTGGGCTTCAGCCCACCGTATGTGCGGATCACCGCGCGGCCCACCCTGGGTCCGTTCTATTGCTGCCGCTTTTGGGCGGGCTTTGGTGGGCTGAAGCCCAGCCTACGTTGACTTTGGGCGCCGTATCCGCCGGTAGGGTGGGCTTCAGCCCACCGTGCGTTGCATCACGCCTCGACCGTCGCCTGCGGCTCGGCGGCCGCCTGCTGCTTGAGCGTGCGCATCTGTTCCACGCCCCAGAGCACGCGCTCCGGGGTGGCCGGGGCGTCGATCCGGGGCTGCACGCGGTAGTCGCCGAGGCTCGCCACGGCATCCTTGATCGCGCACCAGGCGGAAATGCCGAGCATGAACGGCGGCTCGCCGACGGCCTTGGAATGGAACACCGTCTGCTCGGGGTTCTTGCGGTTCTCCACCAGCTTCACGCGCATGTCCAGCGGCATGTCGGCCACGGCGGGAATCTTGTAGCTCGCCGGACCGCTGGTCATCAGCTTGCCCTTGGCGTTCCACACCAGTTCCTCGGTGGTCAGCCAGCCCATGCCCTGGACGAAGGCGCCTTCCACCTGGCCGATGTCGATGGCCGGGTTCAGCGAGTCGCCGACGTCGTGGAGGATATCGGCGCGGAGCATCTTGTACTCGCCGGTCAGGGTATCGACGATCACCTCGGTGCAGGCGGCGCCGTAAGCGAAGTAGTAGAACGGCCGGCCGCGCGCCAGGCTGCGGTCGTAGTAGATCTTCGGCGTGCGGTAGAAGCCGGTGGACGACAGCGACACCTGGCCGAAGTAGGCGAGCTGGATCAGTTCCTCGAACGACAGGTAGCGCTCGCGGGCACGCACCTGGCCGTTGCGGAACTCGACTTCCTCCGGACCGATGCCGAAGTGCCGCGAGGCGAACTCCACAAGGCGCTGCTTGATCGTCTCGGCGGCATTCTGCGCGGCCTTGCCGTTCAGGTCGGCGCCGCTGGACGCGGCCGTCGGCGAGGTGTTCGGCACCTTGTCGGTGTTGGTGGCGGTGATCTGGATGCGCGAGATGTCGACCTGGAAGACTTCGGCCACCACCTGCGCGACCTTGGTGTTCAGGCCCTGGCCCATCTCGGTGCCGCCGTGGTTCAGGTGGATGCTGCCGTCGGTGTAGACATGCACCAGCGCGCCGCCCTGGTTGAGAAAGCTGGAGGTGAAGCTGATGCCGAACTTCACCGGGGTCAGCGCCAGGCCCTTCTTCAGGTACGGGCTCTGCGCGTTGAAGGCGCGGATCGCCTCGCGGCGTTCGGCGTAGTCGGCGCTCGCTTCCAGTTCGGCGGTCATTTCCGCCATCAGGTTGTGTTCGACCGTCTGGTAGTAATGGGTGACGTTGCGCTCGTCCTTGCCGTAGTAGTTGAGCTTGCGCACGGCCAGCGGGTCCTTGCCCAGCTGGCGCGCGACGGCGTCCATGATTTCCTCGATGGCGACCATCCCCTGCGGGCCACCGAAGCCGCGGTAGGCGGTGTTAGAGGCCAGGTTGGTCTTGCAGCGGTGGCCGTTGATCTCGGCATCGCCCAGGTAATAGGCGTTGTCGGCATGGAACATGGCGCGGTCGACGATCGCCCCGGAGAGGTCTGGCGAATAGCCGCAGTTGCCGGCCAGCTCGATGCGGATGCCGTGCAGCAGGCCATCGTCGTCGAAACCGACGTCGTACTCGACGTAGAACGGGTGGCGCTTGCCGGTGATCTGCATGTCGTCCACGCGCGGCAGGCGCATCTTGGTCGGCCGCCCGGTGAGCCGCGCGATCACCGCGCAGAGGCAGGCCGGCGCCGCCGCCTGGGTTTCCTTGCCACCGAAGCCGCCGCCCATGCGGCGCATGTCGATGACGACCTTGTGCATCGGCACGCCGAGCACCTCGGCCACCAGCTTCTGCACTTCGGTGGGGTTCTGCGTCGAGGTGTAGACGATCATCCCGCCATCCTCGGCGGGCATCACCGAGGAAATCTGCGTCTCCAGGTAGAAGTGTTCCTGGCCGCCGATGTGCAGGCTGCCCTGTAGCCGGTGCGGCGCGCTGGCCAGCGCGGCGGCCGAGTCACCGCGCTTGTGCTGGTGGCTGTCGAGGACGAAGTGCTTGTTGCGCAGCGCCTCGACCACATCGAGCACCGGCTCCAGGTCTTCGTACTCGATGATCGCCGCCATCGCCGCCTTGCGTGCGGTTTCCAGGCTGTCGGCCGCCACCGCGACGACGATTTGCCCGACGTACTGGACGATGTCCTCGGCCAGCAGCGGATCGCCCGGGAGCACCGGGCCGATGTCCAGCTGGCCGGGCACGTCCTTGCTGGTGATGGCGATGGCCACGCCGGGAATCGCGTAGCAGGGCGCGGTGTCGATCTTCAGGATGCGCGCGTGGGCGCGGTCGGAAAGCCGCGCGTAGACGTGCAGCTGGTTGGGAAACTCCAGGCGGTCGTCGATGTACACCGCCTCGCCGGAAACGTGCTTGTCGGCGCTCTCGTGCTTGAGGCTGCGACCGACGCCGGTGGTCAGCTCGGCGCGGAACAGTTCGGCCAGTTCCTCCTGGCTTTTGGTCGGCTTATGCATAAGCGGTGACTCGCGTTTCGGTGGCGGGGCGCTGCTGCTCGGCGAAGCACTTGCGCAGCAGGTTCTGGGCGACCAGCAGGCGATACTCGCGGCTGGCGCGGAAGTCGCTGAGCGGGGTGAAGTCCTCGGCCAGCGCGGCGCAGGCGCGCTCGACCGTGTCGGCGTCCCAGGTGGCGCCGTTCAGCACCCGCTCGCAGGCGGCGGCGCGCTTGGGAATCGCCGCCATGCCGCCGAAGGCGATGCGCGCCTCGCGGACCAGACCGCCGTCGAGGCTCAGGGCGAAGGCGGCGCAGACCGCGGAAATGTCGTCGTCCAGTCGTTTCGACACCTTGTAGGCACGGAACTGCTGCCCGGCCGTTGCGCGCGGGACGATGATCTTCTCGATGAACTCGCCGTCCTCGCGGGCGGTGATCTTGTAGTCGATGAAGTAATCCTCCAGCGCCAGCTCACGGCTCGCCGCGCCCTTGCGCAGGACGATGCGCGCGCCGAGGGCGATCAGCAGCGGCGGGGCGTCGCCGATCGGCGAGGCGTTGCCGATGTTGCCGCCGAGGGTGCCCTGGTTGCGGATCTGCAGCGAGGCGAAGCGCTGCAGCAACTCGCCGAAATCGGCGTACTCGCGGTTCAGCGCCTCGAAGCAATCGGTGAGCGAAGTGGCGGCGCCGATCTCGATGCGCTCGTCGAACACCTCGACGCGCTTCATGGCCTCGACGTGGCCGACGTAGATCATCACCGGCAGGTCGCGGTGGAACTGGGTGACTTCCAGCGCCAGGTCGGTGCCGCCGGCGAGCAGGCGCGCCTGCGGATTGGCGAGGTACAGATCGGCCAGGTCGGCGACGGTCAGAGGCAGCAGGCAGCGCTTGCTGCCGTCGCTCAGCTCGGCGGTGCCCTGCGGGGCGATGGCCTTGAGGCGGGCGATGGTCTCGGCTTCGGCGGCGTCGAACTGGTCGGGTTGCGCCTGGCAGCAGCTTTGCTCGGCGGCGTCGAGGATCGGCCGGTAGCCGGTGCAGCGGCACAGGTTGCCGGCCAGCGCTTCGTGCACCCGGTGCGCGTCGTGGCCTTTGTCGGCCTGGTTCTTCTGCAGGGCGAACAGGCTCATCACGAAGCCCGGCGTGCAGAACCCGCACTGCGAGCCGTGGTGATCGACCATCGCCTGCTGCACGCTGTGCAACTGGCCCTGGTGCTTCAAGTCCTCGACCGCGATCAGCTGCTTGCCGTGCAGCGCGGAGACGAAGGTGAGGCAGGAATTCAGTGTGCGATAGCGGATGCGCTCGACGCCATCGGTGCGGGTGATCTCGCCTACCACCACGGTGCAGGCGCCGCAGTCGCCGGAGGCGCAACCTTCCTTGGTGCCGGGTTTGCCAACGCGTTCGCGCAGGTAGCGCAGCACGGTGAGGTTGGGGTCGAGGTCATGCTCGCTACGCAGCTCACGGTTGAGCAGAAACTGGATCAAATCGACCTCCGGCAAGGTTCTTTTCAGGCATGTTTTGCACGCGTGGAATCTAGGGTCGCTTGACTTGCAGGTCAATAAAAATTGACTTAAAAGTCAGAAAAAATCCCGTAAGCGTGCCTGTTCCCGGAAGGGAACCCTGAATTCATAGCGGATTCTGTGCCAAATGCCCGCGCCGATGGCCGGGCGATGCGGCCGCGTCATGCGGTCGGGCGGCGGCCATGCGCGCAGGCGGCCGCTGGCCGGTCGTGACGATTTGTGGTGCGCGCTGCGCCGATGCGGGGCGTCAGGCTTCGGCGGTCGCGCTGGCGCTGCGGCCATACTGGACGATCACCCGCGGCAGGTTGGCCAGCGACTCGCTGCTCTGCGCCGCGCCCAGGCGCAGCGCTTCCTTGGGCATGCCGAAGACCACGCAACTGGCTTCGTCCTGGGCCACGGTGCGCGAGCCGGCCTCGCGCATGGCCAGCAGCCCGCGGGCGCCATCGTCACCCATGCCGGTCATGATCACGCCGATGGCGTTCTGCCCGGCGTGGCGTGCGACCGAGCGGAACAGCACGTCCACCGAAGGCTTGTGGCGGTTGACCGGCGGGCCGTCGAAGACCTCGACGAAGTACTGCGCGCCACTGCGCTTGATCTGCATGTGCAGCCCGCCCGGCGCCACCAGCGCCAGGCCGGGCCGCACACGGTCCATGTGCTTGGCCTCGCGCACCTCGATCTTGCAGACGCTGTCGAGGCGCTGGGCGAAGGCGGCGGTGAATTTCTCCGGCATGTGCTGGACGATGACGATCCCCGGGCAATCCACCGGCAATTGCCGCAGCAGCACTTCCAGCGCCTGGGTTCCCCCGGTCGAGGTGCCCAGCGCGACCACGCGGTCGGTGGTGGTGAGCAATGCCCTGGCGGCCTGATGCCCGGCATCGGCCAGTGTGTCCGGCGTGGCTTCCCGGGGCGGCGGCTTGCGCGGCATGGCGTGGGGATGGCTGCGCGCGGCCAGTTCGATCTGCTTGATCAGCTCGCCGGAAATCTGCTGCAGGCTCACCTTCAGGCCCAGCTTGGCCTTGGTGAATACGCCAACGGCGCCCGCGGCGAGAGCGTCGAGGGTGATCGCGGCGCCATCCTCGGTGAGCGTCGAGCAGATGATCGACGGCGTCGGCCGCTCGGCCATGATCTTGCGCAGGAAGGTGATGCCGTCCATGCGCGGCATCTCGACGTCGAGCACCAGCACGTCGGGCCAGTCCTTCTGCATCTTTTCCAGGGCGAACAGCGGGTCGGACGCCTGGCCGATCACCTGGATGTTGGGGTGGCTTTCCAGGCAGGCGGTGAGCACCTGGCGAACCAGCGCCGAGTCGTCGATCAGAAAGACCTTTATTTTTTTACCGGTATCGACCTTCGCGACCATCATCGGTGCATTCCTTGAAAGGTGTCAGAGGCGCTCGAAGACCGAAGGCCTCACATTGCGCACGGGCAAGTCGAAACCGTGCAGGCTTTCAGCGTGGCCGATGAACAAAAGGCCGCCGGGGCGCAGGCGCTCCAGAAGTCGCGCGACCATGGCGAGCTTCTCGTTGGCGGTGAAGTAGATGAGCACATTGCGCAGGAAGATCACGTCGAACGGCCCGACGCCCTGTGGCAGCGGGCGCGACAGGTTGACCTCGGCGAACGTCACCCGGTGACGCAGCGGCTGGCCGATGCGAAACAGCCCGTCGCTTTCTTCGATGCCGCGCAGGCAGTGGCGCTTGAGCCAGCCGGCGGGAAACTGCTGCGCCTGTTCCATGGAGTAGGTGGCCGAGCGCGCCCGTTCCAGCACGCGGCGGCTGAGGTCGCTGGCGAAGATCGACCAGTCCTGCGTGCGGGCATTCTCGGCGACGCACATCGCCATGCTGAAGGCTTCCTCGCCCGAGGAGCTGGCGGCCGACCACAAGTGCAGCGGGCGGCGCTGGCGGCCCACCCACTCGCCGAGCACGTCGAAGTGCTGCGGCTCGCGGAAGAAGTAGGTTTCGTTGGTGGTCAGCAGATCGACGACCATCCGCCGCTCGTCTTTTTCCACCGGGTTTTCCAGGACTTTCAGGTAGTCGCCGTAACTGCTCAGGCTGCGCGCGCGCAGGCGGCACATCAGCCGCCCGGCCATCAGCGTGCGCTTCTGCTCGGCCATGCGGATGCCCGACGCCTCCAGCATCATCTGCTGGAGGTGGCGGAAATCCTGGTCGCTGAGTTTGGGCAGGTTACGGGTAGGCATCAGCCGGCCTGCTGCGCCAGCGCGAGTTGCAGGATGTCGTCCAGCGACAGCACCCGGCGCACGTCGAGGACGATGGTGAAGCCTCGCTCGTCCCGTGCCATGCCGGCGATGAAGTCGGTACGGATGCCGGCGCCGAACGCCGGCGCCTGCTCGACGTCGCCGGGTTCGATGTCGAGCACGGCGTCCACCGCATCGACGACCAGGCCGATGTTCTGCTGGGCGTCGTCCAGGTTCAGCTCGATGATCACGATGCAGGTGCGGTTGCCCGCTTCGGTGCGCTCGAAGCCCAAGCGCGCGGCCAGGTCGAGCACCGGCACCACGTTGCCGCGCAGGTTGATCACGCCGTGAATGAAGCCGGGCATCATCGGTACGGTGGTGATCTGGCCGTACTCGATGATCTCCCTGACCAGCTCGATGGGCAGCGCGTAGCGCGCCTGGCGCACGCGGAACGAGAGGTGCTGCACGGCGCCCTGCGGGCTCTCGTGGACGAGGATCGACGGATTCATGCGGGGCTCCTGTCAGTTGAAGCTGACGAAATGGCCGTCGTCATTCTGCAAACGGGCGACCTTATGCTCGACACGCTGCGGACGACGCAGTTCGCGCACGTTCTTCGGCGGCTCGTTGCGGCGGGCGGGCGCGGTCGGCTTTTCTTCCAGGCGGAAGTAGCCTATCAGCTCCAGCAACTGGCTGGCCTGGGCGTTCATTTCCTCGGAGGTGGCCGCCAGTTCCTCGGAGGCCGAGGCGTTCTGCTGGGTGATCTGGTTCATCTGGCTCATGGCGATGTTGATCTGCGCCGCGCCGCTGCTCTGCTCCTGCGAGGCCGCGGTGATTTCCTGGACCAGGTCGGAAGTCTTCTGGATGTTCGGCACGATCTGGTCGAGCAGCACGCCGGCCTGCTCGGCCAGGCTCACGCTGTTGCTCGCCACGCCACCGATTTCCTGCGCGGCGACCTGGCTGCGTTCGGCCAGCTTGCGCACTTCGGCGGCCACCACGGCGAAGCCCTTGCCATGGTCGCCGGCACGCGCGGCCTCGATGGCGGCGTTCAGCGCCAGCAGGTTGGTCTGGTAGGCGATGTCGTCGATGATGCCGATCTTGTCGGCGATCTGCTTCATTGCCAGGACCATGTCGCGCACGGCGCGGCCGCCCTCGACCGCATCGTTCGCGGCCTTGCCGGCGATGCCGTCGGTGATCTTCGCGCTCTCCGTGTTCTGCGCGATGGAGGCGGACATCTGCTCCACCGAGGCGCCGGTTTCCTCGACGCTGGCGGCCTGTTCGGTGGCGGCCTGGCTCAGCGACTGCGAGGTGGCGCTGACTTCCTCGGAAGCCGAGGACAGCGAGTCGGCGGCGCTGCGCACATCGCTCATCACCGCGCGCAGGCGTTCGGCCATGTTCTGCATGGAGGCGAGCAGGGCGCCGGTCTCGTCCTTGCTGTCGACCTGGATGTCGACGTTCAGATCGCCCTCGGCCAGCGAGTTGGAGGCGCTGACGGCGCGGTTCAGCGGGCGGGTGATGCTGCGGGTGACGAGCATGCCGATGCCGAAGCCGACCAGCGAGGCGATGATGACCAGGGCGATCATTTGCGTGCGCGAGTCGAAATAGATGGTGGTGATCGCATCGTTCGCTTCACCGGCGCGGACCTTCTTCACCTCCACCAGCTCACCGAGGATGCGGTCCGCGGCGTTGCCCTCGGCACGCAGCTGCGGCATCAGTGCGCTGAACTCCGTGTTTTCATTGATGCGCCCGGAATCCTTGTTCAGCTGCAGCATCTGCCGGGCGGTTTTCTCGTAGGACGTCAATTGCGAGACCAGAGCTTCGAGTTTTGCCCGGCTCTCGTCGCTGGTGAAGCTCGACTGCGCCTTGTCGAGGTTCTCGTGCAGGTTCTTGAACGCTTCCTGAACCTGCGCCATGGTCGCGTCGCGCTCCTCTACGGAGGTGGCGAGCAGGCTGCTGCGCAGGTGGCGGCCGGCGTAGACCAGCGCGAGGTTGGCGTTCTGCATGTGGTTCAGCGCCGCCATTTCCCGGGTGTACATCTGGTCCGAGAGCTCGTTGACCTTGCCCAGGTTGACGATGCCCAGGGCGCCGACCAGAGCGGTCAGGATCACCACCAGGGTAAAGCCGGCGATCAGGCGTACGCCGATCTTCATGTTGCGGATGAAATTCATGGTGGTTCTCCTAGGAGCCGAGGGAGTCTTGGTGAGGCTTGGCCGAGCGGAGTTCGCCCGGATTGCTGTCAACGTTCTGCTGCAGCTGGCGGAACAGGCTGGCGATGTCGAGGATCAGGGCGATCTGCCCGGAGCCCAGGATCGTCGAGCCGCTGATGCCTTGCAGGTGCTGGAACAGCAGCCCGAGAGGCTTGATCACGGTCTGCAGCTCACCGTGCAGGTTGTCGACCACCAGGCCGGCCTGTTGCCGGCCGAAGTTGACGACGACGATGTTGCGCCGCTTGCTGTTGCTGGCCGGAAGCTCGAAATGCGCGCCCAGGTCGATGCACGGCAGCGGCTTGCCGCGCAGGTTCAGGTAACCGTATTTGCAGCCGGCCAGCTGGACGTCGTCGAGTTCCAGGCATTCGGTGACCATGTCCAGCGGCACCACGAAGAACTCTTCGCCGAGGTTGACCAGGAAGCCGTCGATGATCGCCAGGGTCAGCGGCAGGCGGATGCGGAAGGTGCAGCCGACGCCGCGCGTGGAGTCGATCTCGACGCTGCCGCGCAGGGCATCGATGGCACTGCGTACCACGTCCATCCCGACGCCACGCCCGGAAAGGTCGGAAACGGCGTCGGCGGTGGAGAATCCGGCGGCGAAGATCAGCATGTGGATGGCGTGTTCGTCGAGGTTGCTCTGTTCCTCGATCAGCCCGCGGGCGATGGCCTTCTCGCGGATGCGCTCGGTGTTCAGGCCGTGGCCGTCGTCGGAGATCTCGATGACGATCATCCCCGACTCGTGGTAGGCGTTCAGGCGCAGGTTGCCCTGTGCCGGCTTGCCGGCGGCGGCGCGCTCCTCTGCGGGTTCGATGCCGTGATCGATGGCGTTGCGCACCAGGTGGGTGAGCGGGTCGGCGAGCTTGTCGATCACCGACTTGTCCAGTTCGGTGTCGGCGCCATGGATGTCCAGGTGGATGTCCTTGCCCAGCTTCTGGCTGACGTCGCGAACCACCCGGTGGAAGCGGTTGAAGGTGTCGCCGATCTCGATCATGCGCAGCTTCAGCGCCGCTTCACGGATCTGCTCGACGTGCTGGTTGACCACCTGGGTGCTCTCGATGCAGATCGCATTGCCCTGGGCCTGGGCGTGCAGTTGCGCACCGGCGGCGCTGATCACCAATTCGCCGACCAGGTTGATCAGCTCGTCGAGCTTGTTGGCGGCGACGCGAATCTGGCTGCTTTCGCTGGCCTTGCGCTCGCGCGACGACTGCTGCTTGGCCAGCGCGGCATCCACCACCTGCGGCGCCACGCGGCCGCTTTCCACGAGCAGTTCACCGAGTGCCTGCTTGGGCGCGCCGTCGGCGACGTGCGCCTGGGCGGAGAGGCTCTCGGCCAGCTCGTGCTCGGTGAGCAGGCCGCTGGCGACGAGGATCTGGCCGACGCGCTCGTCGGTTTCCGGAAGCGCCTGAATCAGCGCGAGGTAATCGCTCAGCGCGCTGTCCGGAGGGAGGATGCGCAGGGTGCAGAAGTCCAGGATGAACTCGAAGACCTCCTCGATCTCGGCCTTGCTCGCCTGGGTCTGTAGGTCGATTTCCAGGCCGAGGTGGCAGCTCTCCGGGTCCAGCTCGGCAAGCTCCGGCAGGGCATCGTCGATGACCTCGAGAAAGCGGATTTCGCCCAGCCGCGAGAGGTAGCGAACGAAGGAGGCGAGGTCGAAGCCGTTGCGCAGCAGGTCGGCATGGAAACGCAGGGAGATGTGCCAGTTGCCTTCGCGCGCGGCGCCCGACTCGGCCGCCGGTTCGGCGCTGGCGCCGACCGCCGGCGCCTGGCCGCCGTGCTCGGCGAGTGCCGCCAGCAGTTGCGCCTGGTGCGCGTCGTCCACGTCGAGGGTGCCGTTGGAAACGTCGATCAGCTCGACCATCGAGGCGATTTCGTCGAGGCAGCGCAACATTACCGAAATCGCCGCTGGGCTGAGCGTGCGCAGGCCGTCGCGGACCTCCATCAGCAGGCTTTCCAGGTGATGGGTGAAATGCGTGATCGGCGTCAGCGAGAACAGCCCGGCCGAGCCTTTGAGCGTGTGCATGGCGCGGAACAGGCCGTTGATCGCCTTTTCGTCGTGGGGTGTGTCGTCGAGCAGCAGCAGGTATTCCTCGGCCTGCTTGATCAGGTCGCGGCCCTCTTCGATGAATCCCTGCAGCAGTTGGCTCCACTGGTTCTCGTTGAGCATCGTCGTCTCCGGATCAGCTCGCCACGGCGGCGGGGTAGAGCGACTGCAGGCGCAGCAGCTGGAACAGCTCGATGACGCTTTCGGCCGGGTTGCACAGGCTCAGGCCGACGTTGGCGCGCTGTTGATGGCGTTGCACCGCGATCAGCAACTGCACGCCGGCGCTGTCGACTTCCTCCAGCCCGGCGAGGTCCAGCTGCCAGTCCCGTGGCGGTTGCCGGAGCAGCACGTCGAGCAGCGCGGCGTGGGCGTCGCGCACTTCGTAGATGGTCAGCGCGCCGCTCATGTGCAGGCACGCCGGCTGGCTGTCGAGGTCCGCCGTGAGCTGGAACATCTCAGCCGACCAGCTTGTCGACGGCCGCGAGCAGTTGCTGCGGCTGGAAGGGTTTGACGATCCAGGCCTTGGCTCCGGCGGCCTGGCCTTCGGCTTTCTTGTTCTGCTCGCTCTCGGTGGTGAGCATCACGATCGGGGTGAAGCGGTAGTCGCCGAGCGCCTTGACGGCCTTCACCAGGCCGATACCGTCAAGGTTGGGCATGTTCACGTCGCTGATGATCAGGTTGATCTTGCGGCCGTCGAGCTTGGTCAGCGCGTCGCGTCCATCCACGGCTTCGATCACGGTGTGCCCGGCCCCGGACAGGGTCATCTTCACCAATTGGCGCATGGAGAGAGAGTCGTCGACGATGAGGATGGTCTTGGCCATTGGGTGGTTACCTGGCGGAAGCGGTCAGAAAAAGGTGACGTCGTTTTGCGTCGCGCGGCTCTTTGCGCCGTGGCGCTCTTCGTCGGTGGTGAACTGCTGGCGCAGCTCGTCGAGCCAACGCTGTGGCTGGGCGAGGCTGCCATCCTGGTCACGCAGCGCCTGCTGCAGGCGCTGCAGGTCGAGCTGTAGGTGATCGAGCATCTGGTCCGAGCGGTCCTGGAACTGCAGGCCGACGATGATTTCGCGGATGTCGCCCTGGACTACGCGTGCGTCCTGCTGCAGCTGGTCCGAGGTGAGGGTGAGTTCCTGCAGGTTGGCGCTCAGGCCCTGCATGACCTCGCCGGCCACTTCGTCGAGGTAGCGCAGGTTCGCCTCTTCGCTGCTCGAGAGCTCGTCGGCGGCAGTCACCGTGGAGCGGATCGCCTGGTTGATCTCGCCGACCTTCTCGACCATGCGCTGGCCGGTTTCGGCGGAGAGGGTGGAAAGCTTGCGCACTTCGTCGGCGACCACCGAGAAGCCGCGGCCGTATTCGCCGGCACGGGCGGCCTCGATGGCGGCATTGAGCGCCAGCAGGTTGGTCTGGCTGGCGATGTCCTGCACGCGCTTGGACATCGCCTGCAATTCGCTGGCGTAGGCGTTCAGGTGGCCGATGGTGCCGAGCAGTTCGCGCTTGCGACCGTTGGCGCCGTGGAAGGCTTCCACCACTTGGTCGAGACGGGCATGCGCCTGGCGCAGGCTGTTGGTGACACCACCACCGCCGATCACCTCGTCGGAGCTGGACAGGGTCTGGTCGAGGCGCTGGGTGAGGCCGGAAAAGCGCCCGAACAACTGGTCGATGTTGGTCTGCAGCAGGCTGCGCACCTGGCCAAGGTTCTGCTCCCAGGCGGGCAGCACGGCATTCAGCAAGGGCTCCACATCGACGCGCTCGGGCTCGACGACCGGTGCGGCGAACTGCTCCTGCACCTTCGGCTGGCGCGGGCGCATCGGCCAGGCGGCTATTGCCACCAGTACGCTACCGGCTACGCTGATCCACGGTGAGAGCAGCAGGCCGGCGAGGCTGATGGCGAGTCCGATCCAGAGGGTGAGATAGGCGAGCAAGAGGGCGATTCCCGGTTGGCGTTGTCAGGCTCGAACGATAGACAGCCATCGCCGCCAGCGAAATCAGGGAATCCCCTATGTCGCCTAAGGGTGATCCGCTGTGGCTTCGACAGGGCACCGCAGGCATGATGGCAAACCGCTACGTTCAGAACCGGCCAGCCCGGCCGATAACCGGTGAACCAAGGCCCACGGGCTAGCACTACCCAGGCAACCCTTTCAGGAGCGCGTCATGGCCGGCATCCTCGATTCAGTGGATCAACGCACGCAGTTGGTGGGCGAGAACCGCCTGGAGATCCTCATGTTCCGCCTGGCGGGGCGGCAGCTCTTCGCGATCAACGTGTTCAAGGTGCAGGAAGTGCTGCAACTGCCACGTCTGACGCTGATGCCGCAGCGCCACCGCTGCGTCTGCGGGGTGATCAACCTGCGCGGGCAGACCCTGCCGGTGATCGACCTGTCCCAGGCGATCGGCATGCGTCCGCTGGTGCCGAACGAGAAGAGCACCATCATCGTCACCGAGTACAACCGCTCGGTGCAGGCCTTCCTGGTCGGCGGCGTCGAGCGCATCCTCAACCTCAACTGGGAGTCGATCCTGCCGCCGCCCGGCGGAGCAGGGCGCCAGCACTACCTGACGGCGATCACCAAGGCCGACGATCAGCTGGTCGAGATCATCGACGTGGAAAAGGTCCTCGCCGAGATCGTCCCGTACAGCGCCAAGGTCTCCGGCGACCGCCTGGCCGATCCGATCTTCGAGCGTGCCCGCGGTCGCGAAGTGCTGCTGGTGGACGACTCCAACGTGGCGCTCTCGCAGCTCAAGGAAACCCTGTCGCAGCTCGGCCTCAAGCTGCACACCGCGAGCGACGGCCTCAAGGGCCTGCAGGCGCTGAAGAAGTGGGCCGATGAAGGCCATGTGATGACCGACAAACTGCTGATGGTCTTCACCGATGCGGAAATGCCGGAGATGGACGGCTACCGCCTGACCACGGAAATCCGCACCGATCCGCGTCTGAAGGACCTCTACGTGGTGCTGCACACCTCGCTGTCCGGCAGCTTCAACGAAGCCATGGTGAAGAAGGTCGGCTGCGACAACTTCCTCTCCAAGTTCCAGCCCGACAAGCTGGTCGACGTGATCCGCGAACGCCTGTTGCTGGACGGCCCGGCCTGACCACGGGCGTTCGCATCGCCTTTTCGCGTGGGCCGGAAACCGCCCACGCCTGACGCGTTGCAGCTGCCGCGGCGGCGCTTCACGGGTTATCCTCGACGGCCTTTTTCACGTCGCCCAGGATGCCGCCCATGCACCTCTCCGCGCTCTATCGTTTCCCGCTGAAATCCGCCATCGGCGAAGCCATGTCGGCGTCGCCCGTGGACAGCCTCGGGCTGCACGGCGACCGCCGCTGGCTGGTGGTGGACGCGAGCAACGGGCGCTTCCTCACCCAGCGCCTGTTGCCGCAGATGACCCAGTTGCTGGCGCGCTATGCCGCGGACGACGCGTTGACCTTGAGCGCGCCCGGCCTCGGCGAGATTCAGGTGGCGGTGCCGTCCGCCGATGCCGAGCTGCGCGGCGTCACCGTCTGGAGCGACAGCCTGCGCGTGCCGGATGCCGGCGACGAGGCCGCGGCCTGGCTCAGCCATTTGCTCGGGCGTGCCTGCCGCCTGGTCTACCTGCCGGTCGAGCGCGCCCGCCAGGTGAACGCCGGCTCCGGCGCGACGCAGGACAGGGTGGCGTTCGCCGACGGATTTCCCCTGCTGCTGATTGGCCAGGCATCGCTGGAAGACCTTTCCACCCGTGTCGGCCGGCCGCTGGAGATGCTGCGGTTCCGACCCAACCTGGTGGTCGACGGCAGCGCGGCCTACGCCGAGGATGGCTGGAAGCGCATCCGTATCGGCGGCCTGGATTTCCGCGTGGCCAAGGGCTGCTCGCGCTGCATCATGACCACCCTCGATCCGCGCAGCGGCGAACGCAGCGCCGACCGGGAACCGCTGACCACGCTGAAAACCTATCGCGAGCGCGATGGCGAGGTGTACTTCGGACAGAACCTGATCTGCGACGGCAGCGGCGTGCTGGAAGTCGGCATGCCGCTGGAACTGCTGGAGTAAGGCCACTGCGCGCGGCGGAGCCGGTCCGCCGCGCTCTTCAGACCGGCATCACTGGTCGTCGAAGAAGCGTTCGTGCCAGTCCACCAACGGCTGCGGCGCGTTGAGCTTCTGCCCGTAGATCACCGCGTAGGTCAGCACGTTCTGCACGTACTGGCGGGTCTCGTCGAACGGAATGCTTTCCACCCAGACGTCGAACGCCAGGTGATTGGCGCCGCGCAGCCATTGGCGCACGCGGCCGGCGCCGGCATTGTAGGCCGCCGATGCCAGTACCCGGTTGCCGTTGAACTGCGCATGCACCTGGCTCAGGTAGGCGGCGCCGAGCTGGATGTTGGTGGTCGGGGTCAGTACGTTGTTGGGGTTGGCCAGCGGAATGCCGAACTTGCGCGCGGTTTCCTTGGCGGTGGCCGGCATCAACTGCATCAGGCCCATGGCGCCGACGCCGGAGCGGGCGTCGGCCATGAACGCGCTTTCCTGACGGGTGATGGCGAACACCCAGCTCGAATGCAGGCCGCGCACCCTGGCCTGTTGCACCAGGTCGGCGCGATAGGCCATCGGGAAGCGGATATCCAGGTCGTCCCAGTACTGCGCCTGGCTGATGGTGCGGATCGCCGGGAAATACCACTGCATGTCGTAGGCGAGTTTCGCCTGGGCGACCATTTCCGCCTGATTGAAGTGTCGGCTGACGTGGTACCACTCGCGCCGCGCATCCACCACCTGGCCGCGCGCGTAGAACTCCAGCGCACGGCGGATGCCGGGAGTGTTCTGCACTTTCTTCACCAGCTTCGGATCCAGCAGCAGCGGCTTGTTGTTCAGCTTGTACGGCGCCTGGATACGGTCGGCGGCGAGGAAGCCGTAGAAGTCGCGCTCGGCCGCCACCGGTTTGTACAACGCTTGCAGCAGCGCGCTCTGTGGCTGCGCCAGTTGCAGGCTGCGCGCCTGCCAGTAGCGCCAGCGGTTGGTCTCGGCGAGTTCCTTGGGCAGCCGGCGGGTCAGCTGGTAGGCCTCGTCCCAACGGCCCAGGCGCAGCAGCAGGCGCAGGCGCCACTCGGCGACGGTCGGGTCGCGCAGGTCGGGGTCGTACTGGGTCATCACGCCGAGGGCGCGGGGGTCGAAGCTCTTCGCCAGGGTCAGGCCGATCTCGCGGGCGATGGAAACCTTCTCTTCCTTGGAGAAGGCCATCTGCCGGGCGTAGCCGTCGAGCAGGGCGAGGGCCTTTTCCGGGTCCTGGCGCGCCAGCCGGCGCAAGCCGAGGCCGACGACATCGCCCATGGCCTCGTCGGCCGGGACGAAGCGACCGGTCTGTGTGAGCATCTGCGGCTTCTGCGACACATCGATCAGCAACTGCGCCTGGTTCTGCAGGGTCGGCAGGGTTTTCGCCAGATGGCTGGCGAGCCCGTAGTTGCGCGCCTCGGCCGCCAGCTTGGTGCGCTGCCAACGTTTGGCCTCGGTGAGCTGGCCGGCGGCGGCCCATTGGTCGAACAGCACATCGCAGGCGGCCGGCTGGGATTTGCCCACCAGCCAGAGCTTCTCGGCGGTCGCATAGCCTTCGGCGGTCAGGCCGTGGGCGAGCTGGTACTGGCCGTTCAGGCAGTCCAGCTCGGTGAAGTTCATCGACTTGTCGTAATGGGCGACGAAGGTCTTCCAGTCGCCACGCTCGGCCAGCCAGCGCAACCAGCGCAGCTTCATCCAGTTGGCCTGGGGCAGGTCGCCGTGGTCGTCGAGGAACCGCTCGATTTCCTCGTTGCTGGCCCATTTCAACCGCGCGGTGAGTTCGTCGTAGGCCAGATAGGGTTCCAGCGGGTAATCCTTCAGCGCGCTGGCGTAGCGCTGGTAAGGACCGCTGTCGCCCTTCGCCAGGGCAGCCTTCGCCTGGTCGTACATCTGCCGTTGCTCGGGGAGCGAAGCGGCCTGTGCGACGTCGAGCGTGGTGGCAGTGAGGAGCAAACAGGACAAAAGACTGAACAGACGACCGCGCATGACACTTCCGGGCAGAAACCAAGGGATTAGGGAGCAGGCGCTAAGCTTAGCCTGATGCGCCAGGCAGTTAAACGCGGGGCTGTAACAGCCGATGAAGGGAATAACTTCGCCGGTGGGAGCGCCTGGCAGGGTGCGCTGCTGATATCATGCGCGGCCCGTTTTTGAAGAAGATCGTCATGACCCTGCTCAAGCTCTCCGATGTCTCTCTCGCCTATGGCACGACGCCGCTGCTGGACCAGGTTTCCTGGCAGATCGCGCGCGGTGAGCGGGTCTGCATCATCGGCCGCAACGGCACCGGCAAGTCGAGCATGCTGCGGGTGATCAAGGGCGAGCAGTCGGTCGATGATGGCGATGTCTGGCGCGCGCCGGGCCTGAAGATCGGCGAGCTGCCGCAGGAACTGCCGCGCGCCGACGAGCGGACCGTGTTCGACGTGGTCGCCGAGGGGCTGGCCGGTGTCGGCGAGTTGCTCGCGCAGTACCACCACCTGAGCCAGAACATCAACGACCAGGACGACCTGGACAAACTCATGCATGTCCAGCAGGACCTCGAAGCCCGCGACGGCTGGCGCCTGCAGCAACTGGTCGACAGCACCCTCAGCCGCCTGCAACTGCCGGCCGACAAGACCCTCGCCGAGCTTTCCGGTGGCTGGCGCCGGCGCGTGCTGCTGGCCCAGGCGCTGGTCGCCGAGCCGGACCTGCTGCTGCTCGACGAGCCCACCAACCACCTCGACATCGGCGCCATCGCCTGGCTGGAAGAGGCGTTGATGGGCTTCCAGGGCGCGGTGTTGTTCATCACCCACGACCGCTCCTTCCTGCAGAACCTGGCCACGCGCATCCTCGAACTGGACCGCGGCCACCTGATCGACTGGAACGGCGACTACGCCTCCTTCCTGGTGCACAAGGAGCAGCAACTGGCGGCCGAAGAGACCGCCAACGCGCTGTTCGACAAGAAGCTTGCCCAGGAGGAAGTCTGGATTCGCCAGGGCATCAAGGCCCGCCGCACACGTAATGAAGGCCGCGTGCGCGCCCTCAAGGAAATGCGCAACGAGCGCCGCGAGCGTCGCGAGCGCCAGGGCAAGGCGAGTTTCCAGGTGGAAACCGCGGACAAGTCCGGCAAACAGGTGATCGTCGTCGAGCACGTCAGCTTCGCCCATCCGGGCGGGCCGAAACTGATCGACGATTTCTCCATGGTCCTGCAACGCGGCGACCGCATCGGCCTGCTTGGCGCCAACGGCACCGGCAAGACCACGCTGCTCAAGCTGCTGCTGGGCGACCTGCAACCCACCAGCGGCAAGGTGACCGTCGGCACCAAACTGGAAGTCGCCTATTTCGACCAGCTGCGCCATGCGCTGGAGCTGGAAAAGACGGTGATCGACAACCTCGCCGAGGGGCGCGATTTCATCGAGATCGACGGGCAGAACCGCCACGTGCTGAGTTACCTCGGCGACTTCCTGTTCAGCCCGCAGCGGGCCCGCACGCCGGTCAAGGCGCTGTCCGGCGGCGAGCGCGCGCGGTTGCTGCTGGCCAAGCTGTTCAGCAAGCCGGCCAACCTGCTGGTGCTCGACGAACCGACCAACGACCTCGACGTGGAAACCCTCGAGCTGCTCGAGGAGGTGCTGCTGAGCTTCAAGGGCACGGTGCTGATGGTCAGCCACGACCGGGCCTTCCTCGACAACGTGGTCACCAGCACGCTGGTGTTCCAGGGCAGCGGCGTGGTGCGCGAGTACGTCGGCGGCTACCTGGACTGGCTGCGCCAGGGCGGTTCGCCGCGCCTGCTGGGGGTCGGCGACAGCCGCCCGGAGAAGGCCGAGCCGGTGAAAGCCGCTGCACCGGTCGAAACTGCCGCACCCGCGCCGGCGAAGAAGAAGCTCAGCTATAAATTGCAGCGCGAGCTGGAGGCGCTGCCGGGCCAGATCGACGCCGTGGAGCAGCGCATCGCCGCGGTGCAGGCACAGATCGCCGATCCGGCGTTCTACCAGCGCCCGGCGGAGGAAACCCGCGACGTGCTGGCGCAGGTCGACAGCCTGCAGGCAGAACTCGATGCCTTGCTCGAGCGCTGGGCCGAACTGGAAGAATGAGCCGGGAGTAAGCAGTCAGCATGGCCATCGAATATCGCGTCAGCCTGGATGATGAGCATTCGTTCAGTTACCTGATTCAGCTCGATCGCGATTACGACGACGAGCGTGCCGCCGCCGCGCCGAAGTGGACGCGCCTCGCTCACGAACGTTGCAGCAACTGCCCGCTGGAGCCCGAGCGCTTCAGCCATTGCCCGGCGGCGGTCGACATCCATCGGGTGATCGAGGATTTCCACGGCCTGCCGGCGTTCACCAAGGCGCACGTCTGGGTACGCACGCCGGAGCGCGAGTACAGCAAGCTGGTCGGTCTGGAGGAGGGCCTGCGTGCGCTGCTCGGAGTGATCATGGCGACCAGCGCCTGCCCGATACTCGCCAGCCTCAAGCCGATGGCCCAGCAGCACCTGCCCTTCGCCAGCAACCAGGAATTCGCCCTGCGCGCCGTCTCGCTGTACCTGACGCGGCAGTATTTCAACCTGCGCGAAGGGCGCCACGCGGACTGGGAACTCAAGGGGCTGGTGCGGGTGTTCCAGCAGCTGCAGCTGGTCAACCAGGCGTTCTGGCAGCGCATCCATGACACCTGCGAGGGCGACTCCAACCTCAAGGCGTTCCTGACGTTCTTCTCCATGGCGTCGAGCATGACCTACTCGCTGGAAACCCAGTTGCAGAAGATCCGTCCACAGGTGATGAGTGCCGGAGACGGCATCGAGGCGTTGCCGTTCACCTCGCGGCGCGGCGACTGAGAGGGTGGCGGGCGAGGCAGGCTCGCCCGCGCGGAACTCACTGGTCCTTGGTCAGGCGGACCGCCAGCACGTCGCAGGGCGCGCCATGCAGGACATCGTTGGCGGTGGAGCCCAGCAGCAGCGCAAGACCATGGCGGCCATGGCTGCCGACCACGATGAGGTCGCACTTCTGCTCGGCGGCGAGGCGGTGGATCTCCTGACGTGGCTGGCCGTAGGCGAGGTGGCGATGCTCCGGGGTGAGCTCCGGATAGCGGCTGGCGAAGCCGTCGAGGCGTTCGCGGGCCTGATCGAACTGCTGCTGCTGGAGCATCGACAGGTCCATCGGTACGTCGCCACCGAACGCCATGGCCATGGGTTCGACGATATGCACCAGGGAAAGCTGCGCTCCACTGCTCGCCGCCAGTGCCTGGGCGCGGCGCATGACCGGATGACACTCGTCGGCCAGATCGATGGCCACCAGGATGTGCTGGTACGTCATGAGGTGTTTCCTCCTTGGATGTTTGTCTCTTATTAGATGCCGCTGTCGGGCGCCTTGCCATGCTTTTTTTATCAGGATGTCGCTTGTGACGCTGTGGATCATATTGCTGCTCGCCGTGCTGCTCAGCCCGCTGGTATGGCTGCTGCCTTCGCACCGTCAGCGCGGGCAGATGGACGTTCGCCTGGCTGCCCGGCGCCGCGGGCTCGCCATGAACCTGTCGCGGCAGGACTGGCCGCACTGGCTTGAACGCACGCCGCCGAATCCGTGTGCACAGTATCACCGTGCCCGCCGTCCCGGGCGCAGCGATACCTGGTCGTACTGGCGCCACCCATCTGGTGAATGGCTGAACCAGTGGCGTGAGCCCTGCAACGACGAGCGACTGCTCGCGCAGTTCGCCAGCCTGCCTGTGGATGCCTACCGGATCGAGGCGGGCACGCAGATGATCGGTATCTGCTGGGGTGAGCGCGGCGGTGCCGATGATCTGGACAGGCTTGCGGCGGTACTGGACGCCCTGGCCTGACGGCCGATTTCTTCTTCCTGCCGACCTGGGCGCGGCTTCTTCCCCGATCTTCTACGCTCTGCGTTTCACCGTAACTGAGGACGTGCGGCGAGCTATCGCCCAGCAAAAGTCTAACGGCGGCGGTCAAACCGATAGCCAATTGACAAGCACACGCTTTTCCGAGAAGGTGTGCTACCCAAATCAAACGGGCGTATGAATTGAGCGTTTGCCTTGCGGCGCTCTAGAACAACAACCCGAAGATCGCGTCGGAGGGTGTGCCAGCAGCGTCGGATTTCACTCGACGGCCAAGCCGCGGGAAATCCAGTGTCGGTGTCCGATGTGTACTGTTCAGCTTCCATTTCGTGGAGATCAGTTGATGATTTACGAAGGTAAAGCCATCACGGTTAAGGCTCTTGAGGGTGGCATCGTCGAATTGAATTTCGACCTCAAGGGTGAGTCCGTCAACAAATTCAACCGCGTCACGCTGAGCGAGTTGCGCCAGTCCGTGGACGCCATCAAGGCAGACGGCTCGATCAAGGGCGTCGTCGTCACCAGCGGCAAGGACGTGTTCATCGTCGGCGCCGACATCACCGAGTTCGTCGACAACTTCAAGTTGTCCGACGAGGAGCTGATTGCCGGCAACCTCGAAGCCAACAAGATCTTCAGCGATTTTGAAGACCTCGCGGTGCCGACCGTCGTCGCCATCAACGGCATCGCCCTCGGCGGCGGCCTGGAAATGTGCCTGGCCGCCGACTACCGCGTCGCCTCCGAGACCGCGAAGATCGGCCTGCCGGAAGTCAAGCTGGGCATCTACCCGGGCTTCGGCGGCACCGTGCGCCTGCCGCGCATCGTCGGCACCGACAACGCCATCGAGTGGATTGCCTCGGGCAAGGAAAACCGTGCCGAAGACGCGCTGAAAGTCGGCGCCGTCGACGCCGTGGTCAAGGCCGACAAGCTCAAGGAAGCGGCTCTGGACCTGGTCAAGCGCGCCATCTCCGGCGAGCTGGACTTCAAGGCCAAGCGTCAGCCCAAGCTGGAGAAGATCAAGCTCAACGCCATCGAGCAGATGATGGCCTTCGAAACCGCCAAGGGCTTCGTCGCCGGCCAGGCCGGTCCGAACTACCCGGCGCCGGTCGAGGCGATCAAGACCATCCAGAAGGCCGCGAACTTCGGCCGCGAGAAGGCGCTGGAAGTCGAGGCCGCCGGCTTCGTGAAACTGGCCAAGACGCCGGTTGCCGCGAGCCTCATCGGCCTGTTCCTGAACGATCAGGAACTGAAGAAGAAAGCCAAGCAGTACGACGAAGTCGCCAAGGACGTGAAACTGGCCGCCGTACTCGGCGCCGGCATCATGGGCGGCGGCATCGCCTACCAGTCGGCGTCCAAGGGCACGCCGATCCTGATGAAGGACATTCGCGAGGAAGCCATCCAGCTCGGTCTGGGTGAGGCCTCCAAGCTGCTCGGCAAACAGGTCGAGAAGGGCCGTCTGACGCCGGCGAAGATGGCCACCGCGCTGAGCGCCATCCGTCCGACCCTGTCCTACGGCGACTTCGGCAACGTCGACATCGTCGTCGAGGCCGTGGTCGAGAACCCGAAGATCAAGCAGTCCGTACTCGCCGAAGTGGAAGGGCAGGTCAAGGATGACGCGATCATCGCGTCGAACACCTCGACCATCTCCATCAGCCTGCTGGCCCAGGCGCTCAAGCGCCCCGAGAACTTCTGCGGCATGCACTTCTTCAACCCGGTGCACATGATGCCGCTGGTGGAAGTGATCCGTGGCGAGAAGACCGGTGAAACAGCCATCGCCACCACCGTTGCCTACGCCAAGAAGATGGGCAAGAGCCCGATCGTGGTCAACGACTGCCCGGGCTTCCTGGTCAACCGTGTGCTGTTCCCGTACTTCGGCGGTTTCGCCAAGCTGCTCAGCTTCGGCGTCGATTTCGTTCGCATCGACAAGGTGATGGAGAAATTCGGCTGGCCGATGGGCCCGGCGTACCTCTCCGACGTGGTCGGCATCGACACCGGCCACCACGGCCGCGACGTCATGGCCGAGGGGTTCCCGGACCGCATGGCGGTGGAAGGCAAGACCGCCGTCGACGTCATGTACGAGGCCAACCGTCTCGGCCAGAAGAACGGCAAGGGCTTCTACGCCTACGAGACCGACAAGAAGGGCAAGCCGAAGAAGGTCGTCGATCCGCAGGCCTACGAGATCCTCAAGCCGATCGTCACCGAGCAGCGTGAAGTGACCGACGAGGACATCGTCAACTTCATGATGATCCCGCTGTGCTTGGAGACCGTGCGCTGCCTGGAAGACGGCATCGTCGAAACCGCCGCCGAGGCCGACATGGGCCTGATCTACGGCATCGGCTTCCCGCCCTTCCGTGGGGGCGCGCTGCGCTATGTCGATTCCATCGGTGTCGCCGAATTCGTCGCGCTGGCCGACAAGTACGCCGACCTGGGCCCGCTGTATCACCCGACTGAAAAGCTTCGCGAAATGGCCAAGAGCGGCCAGAAGTTCTTTGGTTAAGAGAGCGAGAGACTATTTATGAGCCTGAATCCGAGAGACGCCGTCATTGTCGACTTCGGCCGCACGCCGATGGGCCGATCCAAGGGTGGCATGCACCGCAACACCCGCGCCGAAGACATGTCCGCGCACCTGATCAGCAA
>NZ_DJTK01000012.1:0-7431 GCF_002438225.1 Pseudomonas sp. UBA6310
GAACGGCTCGCCGGCTGGCGCGGCTGTTTCCCGGCGCAAGCGCCGGTCGCCACCGACCCGCTGGCCGGCGCCACGGGGCAGATCACCCATCCGGTGCCGCAGACCGGCCTCGACAAGCTCGCCGACGAAACCCGCGTGCAGGCCTGGATGGCCGAGCGCGATGGACTCTGGGTGCAGCCGAAGGTGGATGGCATCGCGGTGACGCTGATCTACCAGGACGGCCAACTGCAGCAGGCGATCAGCCGCGGCGATGGCCGCCTCGGCCAGGACTGGACGGCGCGGGTGCGCGCGCTCCCCGGCGTGCCGGCGCGGCTGCCCGACAACCGCCGGCTGCTGTTCCAGGGCGAGCTCTACTGGAAGCTGGCCGAGCACGTGCAGGCCAGCCACGGCGGCGCCGGCGCGCGGGGCAAGGTCGCCGGGCTGCTGGCGCGGCAAAGCCTCGGCGACGCCGAAGCCGCCGGCATCGGCCTGTTCGTCTGGGAATGGCCGGATGGCCCGGCCGACATGCGCGCTCGCCTCGACGAACTGCGCCGCCTGGGTTTCGCCGACAGCGCGCGTTTCAGCGAACCGGCGGCCTCCTTCGCCGAGGCCCGCGAATGGCGGGAGCACTGGTACCGGTCCGCGTTGCCGTTCGCCAGCGACGGCGTGGTGATCAAGCAGGGCCGGCGTCCGCCGGGCGAGCGCTGGAGCGCCAGCGCACCGGCCTGGGCGATCGCCTGGAAGTACCCGTTCGCCCAGGTGCTGGCTGAGGTGCGCGCGGTGGAGTTCAAGGTCGGCCGCAGCGGGCGCATCACCCCGCTGCTGCAGTTGCAACCGGTGCAGCTGGATGACCGTCGCGTGCAGCGCGTGTCGGCCGGATCGTTGCGTCGCCTGCGCGAACTGGATATCCAGCCCGGCGACCAGGTATCGGTCAGTCTCGCCGGGCTGACCATCCCGCGCCTCGACGGCGTGGTCTGGCATGCTGCCGTGCGCACGCCGCTGGCGCTACCCGTCACCTCGCGCTATCACCCGCTGAGCTGCTGGCAGCCCACGCCCGACTGCCGCAGCCAGTTCGCCGCGCGCCTGGAATGGCTGGGCGGCAAGCACGGCCTGGGCCTCGCCGGAGTCGGAGCGGGGAGCTGGCAGGCGCTGATCGACGCGGGACTGGTGGAGCACCTGCTCGACTGGATGGACCTGCGCGAGGAGCAGTTGCTCGCCCTGCCCGGCTTCGGCGAGAAGCGCGCCAAACGCCTGCTGGCGAGTTTCGCCGAGGCCCGCGCCCAGCCGTTCGGCCGCTGGCTGGGCGCCCTCGGCCTGCCGCCCAGCGGCGCGGCGAATCTCGGCGCGGACTGGCAGCAACTGGCCGGACGCAGCCAGGCCGACTGGCAACGCCAGCCCGGTGTCGGCCCGGGCCGCGCACGCGCGTTGGTGGCGTTCTTCGCCGACCCGCAGGTACGCGCCCTTCGCCAACGGCTGAACGCAGCGGGCGTGGCCGGCTTCTGACGGGCCGCGATCAGTAGTCGCGGAACTCCTTGTGGCAGGCTTCGCAGGCGTCTTCGACCTTCTGCAGCGGCGCGGCGACCGCCTCGGGCGCCAACGGCCCGCTGGTGCTGGCTGCGGCCAGGGCGGCGGTGCTGGCCTCGAGGTCGCGGGCCAGTTCGTCGAAGCGCTCCTGGCGCTGCCACACCTCGTCACGCGCGTTGCTGTGTTCTTCCTTCACCATCGGGAAATGCTTCCACGGCTGGCGCGACAGCTCGTCCAGATGCACCGCACCGCTGGCGAACGCGTCGGCATCGAACTTCAGCCGACCGCGCAGCATGCCGCCGAGGTCTTCGCTGGTCTTCAGCATCTGCTTGAAGATCGCCTGGCGCTGGCCGAGCGGGGAGTTGGGGTCAATCTTGTTGCAACCACCGAGCACGAGCAGCGCGGCGAATACGATGAACAATGATTTGGAAGGCATGGGCGTTTTCGCGAGGGTTGGGCGGGACGCGGATTATCCGCCCCCGTCCGTGTCGCTGCCAAACTGATCCGTCGGCCCGGCGCCCTCACCTGGCGACAGGTTGACGCAGGTCACCCCCGCCGCGGGAGGCTCAACGGGCGGGATCGAGGGGCGCGTCCTCTTCCTTGAACTGGTCGCGGATGTAGGTGATTTCGCTCTTGCCGTGCGGCGCCGGCAGGCCGTCCGGGCCGAGGTTGACGAACACCATGCGCTCGATGGTCAGCAGGCTCTTGCGGGTGATCTTGTTGCGCACTTCGCAGCGCAGGGTGATCGAGGTGCGGCCGAATTCGGTGGCGGTGATGCCCAGCTCGATGATGTCGCTCTGCCGCGCCGAGCTGACGAAATTGATCTCGGAAATGAATTTGGTCACCACCCGCTGGTTACCCAGCTGGACGATGGCGTAGATCGCCGCTTCCTAGTCCACCCATTTCAACAGGCTGCCGCCGAACAGCGTGCCGTTGGGATTGAGGTCTTCGGGCTTCACCCATTTGCGCGTATGGAAGTTCATGGACACTCCTGTCGGGGGTTAGGAATCGCCAGCATGATCGCAGGCCGGCGCCTGAGTGTCGCGACCGGAAATGCGATGGGAAAGTTCACAAAAACCTAATTGCCCTACTCCCGCGCATGGGTTTAAATCCCCGTCGATGACTTTCCAAGGACTTCACTCGGTATTGCCCCCTTCGCGCCGCCGAGCGACCCGACACTGAGGTTGAACCCATGCGTTTTCTGCCCCTTTCCGCCGCCGTTCTGCTTGCCGCCTTTCATCTGCCGGCCCAGGCACTGGACTTCGGCGCCCTCGCCAACGGCGTGGCAAGCGTCGCCAATGCGGTGAACGGCACCCCGGCGAACACCACGAATACGGCAAATACGGTGAGCAGCACCGGCAACAGCGCCTGCGACGCCAAGCTTCGCGAGTACCAGGACCAACTGGCCCTGGCCCAGGCTGCCGGCAAGGCGGCCAACAACAGCAACGTGCAGAAGCTCCTGCTGCAGGCCAACACCCTCTGCGCGCAGACCGCCAGCACCCAGCAGCCGGTCCAGGCCGTTCCGGCCGCCACCCCGCAGACCGCCCAGGAAACCGCGGTGAACGCCGGGGTCAAACTGCTCGGCACCATGCTCAGCAAGTAACGGCGCGCGCCATCCGGCGCGCACCTTCGCTGCCCTATTGGGTAGTCGCGCCGGCATCGCTATAATCCTTCGCCTCACACGCCCGGTTTACCGGTCGTGCCCGCCACCCGGGCGAGGGGCGCTGCAGCAGGCCGGGCCGCTTCGATCGATTCGAGGCAGCCCACCTGTCAGGCTCGCACGGGGCGTTTCCCAAACGCAGCAACGGCGCCCATTCGCACTCGAACGAATGGAGAACTCATCCCATGAGCGCTGTTTCTACGCCTGCCGGTTTCACCGATTTCAAAGTCGCCGACATTTCCCTGGCCGATTGGGGCCGCAAAGAGCTGATCATCGCCGAGTCCGAGATGCCGGCACTGATGGGCCTGCGCCGCAAATACGCCGCCAGCCAGCCGCTGAAAGGCGCGAAGATCCTCGGCTGCATCCACATGACCATCCAGACCGGCGTACTGATCGAGACGCTCACCGCCCTGGGCGCCGAAGTGCGCTGGTCGTCGTGCAACATCTTCTCCACCCAGGATCAGGCCGCTGCCGCCATCGCCGCTGCCGGCATCCCGGTATTCGCCTGGAAGGGCGAGACCGAGCAGGAGTACGAGTGGTGCATCGAGCAGACCATCCTCAAGGACGGCCAGCCGTGGGATGCCAACATGGTGCTGGACGACGGCGGTGACCTGACCGAAATCCTGCACAAGAAATACCCGCAGATGCTCGAGCGCATCCACGGCGTCACCGAAGAGACCACCACCGGGGTGCACCGCCTGCTCGACATGCTCAAGGCCGGCACCCTGAAAGTCCCGGCGATCAACGTCAACGACGCGGTCACCAAGAGCAAGAACGACAACAAGTACGGCTGCCGTCACAGCCTCAACGACGCCATCAAACGCGGCACCGACCACCTGCTGTCGGGCAAGCAGGCGCTGGTGATCGGCTACGGCGACGTGGGCAAGGGCTCGGCCGCCTCGCTGCGCCAGGAAGGCATGATCGTCAAGGTCAGCGAAGTCGACCCGATCTGCGCCATGCAGGCCTGCATGGACGGCTACGAGCTGGTTTCGCCCTACAAGGACGGCATCAACGACGGCAGCGAAGGCTGCGTCGACGCCGCGCTGCTGGGCAGGATCGACCTGATCGTCACCACGACCGGCAACGTCAACGTCTGCGATGCCGGCATGCTCAAGGCGCTGAAGAAGCGCGCCGTGGTCTGCAACATCGGCCACTTCGACAACGAGATCGACACCGCCTTCATGCGCAAGAACTGGGCCTGGGAAGAGGTCAAACCGCAGGTGCACAAGATCCACCGCACCGGCGCCGGCAGCTTCGACGCGCAGAACGACGACTACCTGATCCTTCTCGCCGAAGGCCGCTTGGTCAACCTGGGCAACGCCACCGGCCACCCGAGCCGGATCATGGACGGTTCCTTCGCCAACCAGGTGCTGGCGCAGATCTTCCTGTTCGAGCAGAAGTTCGCCGACCTCTCCGCCGAGAAGAAGGCCGAGCGCCTGACCGTCGAAGTGCTGCCGAAGAAGCTGGACGAAGAAGTGGCGCTGGAGATGGTCAAGGGCTTCGGTGGCGTGGTCACCCGTCTGACGCCGAAGCAGGCCGAGTACATCGGTGTGAGCACCGAAGGCCCGTTCAAGCCGGACGCCTACCGCTACTGATCCACACACCGAAGGGTGGGTTTTAGCCGCGCAGCGGCGTAACCCACCCTCGCTTACCACGGGTTTCTAGCGCTGTCCCGGCTGTCGCCTGGCGGGTTACGCGCCGCGTAGAAACATGATTAGCCTTCACGTATGGGGCCGGCGTCGCTAACCCGCCCTACGAAGAGAAGCGTCTCCATGACCCAGAAAAAATCCAACGTCAGCTTCGAGTTCTTCCCGGCGAAGACCGAGGCCGGGCATGAAAAACTGCTGGCCAACGCACGTCGACTGGCCGCGGAACGCCCGCACTTCTTCTCCTGCACCTACGGCGCCGGCGGTTCGACCCGCGACCGTACGCTGAACACCGTGCTGCAACTCGACGGCGAAGTGAAGGTGCCGACCGCACCGCACCTGTCCTGCGTCGGCGACAGCAAGGACGACCTGCGCAGCCTGCTCACGCAGTACCAGGCCGCCGGTATCCGCCGCATCGTCGCGCTGCGTGGCGACCTGCCGTCGGGCATGGGCATGGCCAGCGGCGAGCTGCGCTACGCCAACGAACTGGTCGAGTTCATCCGCCGCGAAACCGGCGACCACTTCCACATCGAAATCGCCGCCTACCCGGAAATGCACCCGCAGGCGCGCGGCTTCGAGGACGACCTGGCGAACTTCGTGCGCAAGGCCCGGGCCGGCGCCGACAGCGCCATCACCCAGTACTTCTTCAACGCCGACGCCTACTTCTACTTCGTCGAGCGGGTACGCAAGGCGGGCGTCGACACGCCGATCGTGCCGGGCATCATGCCGGTGACCAACTACAGCAAACTGGCGCGCTTCTCCGACGCGTGCGGCGCGGAACTGCCGCGCTGGATGCGCAAGCAGCTCGAAGCCTATGGCGACGACGTGCAGAGCATCCAGGCCTACGGCGAACAGGTGATCAGCGCGATGTGCGAACGCCTGCTGGCCGGTGGCGCGCCGGGGCTGCACTTCTACACCCTGAACCAGGCCGAACCGAGCCTGGCGATCTGCAGCAACCTGGGTCTCGGCGCCTGACCCGGCAGGGGCTGTCCGGCAGCGCAACGCGAGCCGCCGCGATCCCTGGCGCATGACTTGCTTCCATCGCCCGCACGAACGCGGGCGCGGGTAACAGGAAAAGGGAGCTGTAGATGGCGAAAAGGATCTGCTGGGCATTGCTGTTCTGGGCCGCCTGCGTGGTCGCGCAGGCCGATCCGCTGCGCATCGTCAGCGAAGCCTGGGCGCCCTACGTCTACGAAGAGAACGGCGTGGTGCGCGGCCTGGACTACGAGCTCACTGCAACGGTGCTCGAACGCCTCGGCATCACCCACGAGCTGCAACTGCTGCCGTGGAAGCGCAGCCTGGCGGAGTTCGACGAGGGCCGCGCCGACGCGATCCTCGACATCTTCCGCAACCCGGACCGCGAGCAGAGCATGGTGTTCGTCGACGAGCCGCTGTCGAGCAGCGAGTTCGTGCTCTTCTACGCCCGCCAGCGACCATTCCCGTACAGCGACCTGAGCAGCCTCAAGGGCCGTCGCATCGGTGTGTCGCCGGGCTACTGGTATTCCAACGAAGCGTTTCGCCAATCCAAGGACTTCATCCGCGAGAACGCCCCCAGCCATGCCGCCAATTTCGGCAAGTTGATGCTTGGACGCGTCGACATGGTGCTGATCGAGCGACGCGTCGGGCTGTACCTGGCGCAGCAGATGGGCATCCTCGATCAGCTGGACTACCACCGTCAGCCGATCAGCCACGACGACCTCTACCTGGCGCTGCGCAGAACCCCGGAGTTCGAGCGCCTGGCCGCGCGCTTCACCATCGAGCTGCGCAAGCTCAAGGCCGAACGCGCCGCCACGCCCGCGCGCTGATCGACAGCCTGCGTACAGCAAAAGGCCGCGAAGAACGCGGCCTTTTTCGTTCCTGCGGTGTCCGGCTCAGGGCTCCAGGCCGATGCCGCGCAGCACCACCGCGGTGATGGTCTGCACCGCCTGCTCGAACTGCTGGTCGCTGAGCGGCTTATGGTCGTTCAGCGCGGTGACTTGGTAGTCGAAGTCAGCATAGTGCTGGGTCGAGGCCCAGATCAGGTAGAGCAGCGCAAAGGGCTCGACCGGGCGGATGCGTTTCTCCTCGACCCACTGGCGAATCTTGTTCTCCTTGAACTTGGCGCCGGCGAATAGGTGCTCGTCGAGGATGTCGCGAAACAGCGGCGCGCCATGCATGATCTCGTTGGCCCACAGCTTGGAGCCGTGCGGACGGGTCCGCGAGTGGGTCATCTTCTCGCGCACATAGCTGGTCAGCACCACGCGCGGGTCGTCGAAATGCACGAAGCAGGCCCCTTCCAGCTCCCACACGCTGAGCAGGTTGACCAGCACCTCGCGGTACAGCTCGTCCTTGGTGGTGAAGTAGTAGTGCAGGTTCGAACGCGGCAGCTCGGCGCGCTTGGCGATGTCGGCCATCGAGGTGCCGGCGTGACCCTGTTCGGCGAACACCTGCTCGGCGGCCAGGAGGATCTTCTCGACGTTCTTTCGGCGGATTTTGATCTTGTGATTGGTCATTCCATTCCAGGCCTGGCTCCCGTGGAGCAAAGACTACTCGAAACAGCGGTTGAGTTCGTAAGGCTCTGACGAGTGATATTCCCCCTCACGCCACACCCCTTGAGAATGATCGTCGTCAGATTGCCGCAGA
>NZ_DJTK01000012.1:7841-11080 GCF_002438225.1 Pseudomonas sp. UBA6310
TCCATCTTGCCTGCTGCCGACCAGGCATGGAACACCTGCGCGCGACCGCGGAACCAGTCGCGGAAATCGTGATTGAAATGCGCCTCGAGGCACGCTCCACCGCTGATCACCTCCATGGCGAAGACCTTCGAGGCCAGCGGATTGCGCCAGGAGAATTCGAGCTTGTTGCGGATGTAGCGCGACAGCGCTTCGGCCGGCTCGTCGTCGATGCGCAGGGTATCGAAGCTCTCCGTCCAGAGCCGCAGGATGCGCCCAAGTACGGCCATGTAAAGCGCCTGCTTGTTGCCGAAGTAGTAGTGCAAGTTGGCCTTCGGCAGCCCGGCGCGCAGGGCGATCATGCCCATGCTGGCGCCCTTGAAACCGTACTCGGCGAAGGTCGCCTCGGCGGCAGCGAGGATCAGCGCCTCGTTGTCCTGGCGCACCCGCCCGCCACTGCGCTGCGCCAGGCCGCTCATCGTGGCCGGGCCAGCCGTGCCTGCCAGGCGTGGGCGCTGGCGAGCAGCTGCGCCTCGTCCTGGCGCAGCAGGCGGCGATCGTCGAGCAGTTGCTCGCCAGCGACCCAGACATGCCGCACGCAATCGCGGCCGCTGGCGTAGATCAGCTGCGAGACCGGATCGTAGAGCGGCTGCTGGGCCAGCCCGGAGAGATCGAAGGCGACCAGGTCGGCAGCCTTGCCGACTTCTAGCGAGCCGGTCTCGTCGCCCATGCCGAGCGCCCGCGCGCCGTTCAGCGTGGCCATGCGCAGCGCGTTGTGCGCGTTCAGCGCAGTCGCCGAACCGGCCACGGCCTTGGCCAGCAGCGCTGCGGTGCGGGTCTCGCCGAGCAGGTCGAGGTCGTTGTTGCTGGCCGCGCCGTCGGTGCCAATGGCGACGTTGACACCTGCCTGCCAGAGCTTCTCGACGGGGCAGAAACCGCTGGCCAGCTTGAGGTTGGATTCCGGGCAATGCAGCACGTGCGCGCCGCTGGCCTGCAGCAGGGCAATGTCGCTGTCGTCGATCTGGGTCATGTGCACCGCCTGGAAATGCGGCCCGAGCAGGCCCAGACGCGCCACCCTCGCCAGCGGACGCTCGTTGCCGGCCTGCACGGCGGTGGCGACTTCCTCGGCGGTTTCGTGGACGTGCATCTGGATGCCGGCGCCGAACTCGGCGGCCAGGTCACGCACCCGCCGCATGCTGGCGTCGCCCACCGTGTAGGGTGCGTGCGGACCGAAGGCCATGCGCATCCGCAGGTGTCCGCGCAGGCGCTCGAACAACGGCAGCCCGGCGCTGAGCGCGGCGTCGATGTCCACCGCGCCAGGCACCGGGAAGTCCAGCACCGGAACGGTGATCTGGGCGCGGACGCCGGTCGCTTCGACCAGCTCGGCGACCACTTCAGGGTAGAAGTACATGTCTGAGAAACAGGTGATGCCGCCCTTGAGCTGCTCGGCAATCGCCAACGCGGTGCCGTCGCGGACGAAATCGCGGTCGACCCACTGCTTCTCCGCCGGCCAGATGTGCCCTTCCAGCCAGGTCATCAGCGGCAGATCGTCGGCCATTCCGCGGAACAGGCTCATCGCCGCGTGGCCGTGGGTGTTCACCAGGCCCGGGGCGAGCAGCATGCCGGGCAGTTCACGGACGTCGGCGGCGCCCCGCGCGAGCAGTTCTTCGCGCGGGGCGATGCAGGCGATGCGCCCGTCGCGAACGGCCAGGCCGTGGCCGGTGAGCACCACGCCGGCCGGCTCTACCGGGACCAGCCAGGTCGGCAGCAGGATGAAGTCGTAACGGTCTTCTCTCATGGGATCTCCTAGGGCCTGGCCCGGTAGATTTCCGCGTACAGCGGCCAGTGGTCGGACACGCCGTCGTCGTGTTTGCCGTCATCGAAGCGCGACGGCGAGCCCCATTTGTTCACCTGGTAACGGCTCTGGTGGGCAAGGCGGATGCTCGCCGGATCGACCTTCCAGCCGTTGAAGCCGGCAGCGGTCATCTGCGGCGGGAACAGGAGGATGTCGAAGAACGACCACTGGCGCAGCGCGTGGTAGTAGTAGCTGCCCTTGCATTCGGCGCAGCCGATCAAGTGCGAGACGCTCCAGGTACTGGCCAGGTTGTCGGCGATGTAGCGGTGCTGCCGTTCTTCGCCGGCGTTGATGTTGAAGTCGCCGCCGACGATCGGCAGCACGTCGGCCGGCAGCTGGCTCTTCAGCACCGCGAGGTAATCCACCGCCTGCCGGCGCAGGTAGCCGGGGCCGCCGCCAGACGGCAGGTGCACGGCGAACACCGAAGCCTTCTGCCCGCCCGGTAGCAGCAGGCGCACTTCGAGAATGCCGCGGGTCTTGCCGGTCTTGTCCGAGCGGTCGTCGCCCTCGGCGTGGTACGGCACCTGGTGCAGAATCGGTGCGTCCCACTGCGGCAGGCGGCTGAGCACGGCGGTGTCGATGCCGCGCTCATCCCAGCCTTCGAGCAGCACGCGAGTCTGGTAGGCGGACTTGCCAAGCCGCGCGTTGAGGCGTTCGACCACTGCGAGGTTTTCCACCTCGTCGAGCATCAGGATGTCCGGGCCACGGCCGTGATCGATCTGGCCGATGACGTCGGCCAGGCGGGTGAGCTTCTCGTCCAGCTTGGCCTCGGTCCAGTCGGTCTTCTCGCATTGCTCGCGCCAGGCCGGCACCGTGATCTTCGCGCAGGTCGCCAGGTACTCCGGGTGCGCCTTCTTGACCGCCAGCGGCAGGTAGGCGAAGTCGTCCTTGCCCTGGTCATGCACGGTGTCGAAGAGGTTCTCGACGTTGTAGGTCATCAGCGACACGCGCAGTTCGCTGGCGTCGTGGCTGGAGGTGGACATGCAACCGGCCAGCCCGAGGGCGGTCAGCAACAACAGAGGACGCAGGCGCGAGTAATTCATGGCGGCTCACTTTCGTCAGGCAAAGGGGTGGCCTGCCGGCCGGTAAAAATGCCGGCCGGCGGGTTATCGGGGGTGATGCGTCAGAGTGCCGGGCGGCCGGCCACCAGGGCGTCGTTGAGCAGTTGCGCCAGGCGCACCGAGGCCAGTTCGACCTGCTGCTCGGCGACCGGAACGAACTTCTTCATGTAGTTGGCATTGATGGTGTTGCCATCGCGCTTGTCGCCGCTGTCGCTCATCAGCTTGTCGCCGCGGCTGTAGTCCTTGCCGGTGCGGTTGTACTCCATATTCTTCGCCGCGCTGTCGAAGTCGCCGTCATCGTCGTCGTACTGCTTGGTCGGCAGCTTCCGCGTGCTGACCGCCTTCGG